>JAZNRM010000225.1:0-6168 GCA_045590695.1 Methanobrevibacter sp. | reverse complement strand
AAAAAATCCGACAAATTATCATAAGAGAAATTTATATGAGACTTCAGAAGAGGATATAGAAAAAGCATTTCAAAGAAAATTCAATTATCCTGCTGTACCTGAATTGAACATTAACCATGCACTTTACTCAAATATTTACTTCCTATATGATTACATAAAAAATGATGATCGTGAATATTACAAAAACAGAAATGTTGAATTAAGTGAATATGTGAAAGAATGTATTAAAATAAATCAAAAATTAATCAAATACAAATATCACAATAAATATATCCCTAGTTTCACAAATGCCCTTTTTAAAGGTGTGAAAAACATTTATAAAACATATTTTTCGGATAAAGATGGTGTAGCACTTATTTCAGTGCCTTCTTCAACAAAAGATGAAGATCCACAAACAAAGAAATCCATAGTTGCCATTAAAAAAGGAAAGGAAGATGGGGCATATGAATATGATTTTGAAATCCTTGATTATAGTGACCTATTAATCAGATGCAAAAGTGTCAAGTCCTCATCTAAAGGCGGAGGCAGGTCATTGGATAAGCATTTTAAGTCTATAATATTCAATGAAGATAAAGAATTATCCGATTTGAAATTGGGTTATATACTTTTAGATGACATCACAACATCAGGAAACATTATGTATGCATGTAGAAGCATTTTAATTGACAATGGATTTAAAAATGAGGACATTATTTCTCTAACAATTGGTAGAACTGTTGACAATGATGAATTGATTTACACTAAAGATGGACTCATAATTGAAGTTGAACCATATAAAGTGGAAAGGTGGAATGATGAATAAATTTAAGGAATTGCTTTTTTTAAGCAATATTAAACGTGTAGGAAAAGGCACAATCAATGACAAATATTTGGAATTAGTAAAGAATTCAGAAAATTTCAACGATTTAATTTCCAATAAGGTAATCACTTCCAAATATTCAAAAGAAAAAATAGTCGATGCAATCACTAAAACTGACCCTATATTTGAAGAAGTAATAAATAATCCTGAAATAACCGTTATAACTGTATTCGATGATGAATATCCTGATAAATTAAATGATATGGGTAACAAAAGACCCATATTTTTATATGTAAAAGGAAATGTGGAAGCATTATCCAAACCTAACATGGCAGTAATTGGAACTAGAAAACCTTCTGAAAATAGTCAAAAATTTGAAAAAGAACTTGTTAAAGCGGTTTTAGATAATTCTGATAGAGTAATTGTAAGCGGTCTTGCATTAGGTTGTGATAAGATAGCTCATGAAACAACTGTGATGGAAAATAAAGTCACCATAGCAATATTGCCAAGTGGCTTCAATAATATTGCACCAGCTTCACATAAAAGACTAGCAGAAGAAATCATAGAAAAGGGAGGATGTTTGGTTTCAGAATATGCACCAAATATAAAAGCCAATAAAGGTTATTATGTAGATAGGGATCAAATAGTTGCTGCATTTTCAGACATCAACTTTGTTATTCAATGTGGAGAAAAAAGCGGAACAATGCATACTGTAAATGCAACAATAGATTACAAGAACAGTGACAGTATTTATCATAGGGACTTATATTTATATCTCCCTTCTGAATTATCAAAGGAAAATTACATTGAAAACAATCCGATTGGAGATTTTAGTGGTAATGTTAAAATATTAAATGATGGCAATGGAACAAGAGTAAGTGATATTGAAGAGTTCTGTGAAGAGTTAGCAATTTTAGATTCCATTCCAGTCATTAAAAAAAGTTCTAAAGTTAAATCTAAGAAAAAGTCTAAGCAAACTACCTTATTTTAAATAAAAATGATGAATTTTCATCATTTTTCTTTTTAATTTAATTTATATAATCTACAAATTATTCTTCACCAAAAGCATCATCAAGCATATATTCAAATATATTCAAAAGATCTTCAGTTGCTTCCATAAGCAAATCAATATCACTATGGCTTGATTTTCCCCTATGTACAATATTGCATCTAAGAGTATAATAATAATTAAGGCAATATTTAGGTTTACTCAAATCAAATACGTTTTTAAATAAAGTATCAGTATTATATATAGGCCTATAATGCTTTCCACCAGCATATATATTTAATGCTTCCCTAAAGACTTTCTCTTTAGATAACTCTTCACGACTTTCATGCTCCTTCTTTCTATAATACCTTAACTTACAGTACCTATCTATTGCAGACCATAGCAACATGTAATTCATCTGCAGATTGAAAAATCCCTTTTCCTCACGAAATATACCTGATGATAGATTTTCCTTAACTAATTGAATACCTTCCTTAAATAAAGGATCATTTTTTCCGCAGTAAGACTTTCTATCAACTGGATTCTCAATATAATTGCTCCCATTTGACGGTTTTCTTCCAAATAGGACATTTGCTTTCTCTTTCCCAATATCGATTGTTCCCCATTTGTATAAATTACCGGATATGGTATCTATTATAGTTTCATAAGCTTCATCACCATCATTGAAATGGAATAGATAACCGCATGTCTCTTCATGATCCCTCTCCTTAGAGAACAATACAGGAACTCCATCCCTATGTTTCATGGAATAATTTACACATGCTTCATTCTTTTCATAAATCAAATCTTTTATCCTTGAATATGCTATCTCTCCAGGCTTTAGCACACCATATGCAAAAAAAGGCAAACTAATGTCATATGGTTTAGTTAATTTTTTGAAATTATCATTATCCCCCATCTTATCACCATTAATTTCTTATTAATTTTCTTAATTTAAATAGTTTTTTTATATGAAAAACCGAAAAGTATATATACTATTAAAAACATATTTTAAATGTTACAAGAGTAACACCATATCTTGTAACAAGCTTTAACAATTACACCAAAGCTTTTTTTATAAAAAACAACACGGAGATGATAACATGACCACTTTAAAATTAACTAGATTAAACGAACCAAACATTGAAAAACTTTACGAAATGAAATCAACCCTCAGAAACATCCTTGAAGAAGGAGATTTCGAAAATCTAAACACCATATTAGATTTCCAGGACAAGGACGGTAGCTTCAAGCTATTCTCCACATACAAAATCCCTTCAGATGCAAGGGTTGACTTCTGCCATGAGCCAACATACATCTGCTCATCCATACTCATGAAAGCATACTTAACAGGAGATTCCAAATTAAAAGAAAAGATAGAAACTCCTCTAATCCGCGGATTGGAAAGATGCTGCTGCAGAAATCTCAGAGGCCATGGATACGAAGCCCTTGAAGGGCAAATTGAAGCATTGAACATCTTCATGACAGGTGGGCTTCGTGAATTCATTGATCTTTATCCTGAACTCAACTCCAAATTCACTGAAATGATACTCAATATCATCAAGGAATTTGAAGCTCTTGAAAGAGAAGAGGATTTCAAAGGACCATGGGGAGAAGACTACAAGGACAAAATCCTTGAAATAAACAAATACTTCAATGCAAGGAAAGTGTTTGTTTATGGAACACTCATGAATGGAGAAAGCAACCACCACTTCCTTGAAGAGAGCATCTGCTTAGGCAAAGCTGCCATTGAAGGATATGACATGTATAATGTAGGAGGATGGTATCCTGCAATTATACCTGGAAATGCAAGAATCATTGGGGAACTTTACGAAGTTCCAAATGAGTACATGCCTTCAATAGACATGCTTGAAGAGGAAGGAAGCCTTTACATTCGCAAATGCGAAATTACAACAGGCAATGACTTGGCTTACATCTATGAATACGCTCAAGACACTGAAGGACTTGAAAAAATAGATTCATGGAAGGAATACGTCTGGTATGTATCCTATGGAAGCAACATGCTAGAAGAAAGATTCCTTTGCTACATCGAAGGAGGATGCTTTGAAGGCAGTTCCTCATATAGAGACCCTTGCGAAGATCCTACAAGACCTCTTGAAAAAAGAGCCATAGACATCCCATACGACATGTACTTTGGAAATTATTCCACTTCATGGGAGGGATGTGGAGTGTCCTTCTTGGACACAACCAAAGATGGCCATGCTTTAGGAGTTGCATATCTCATCACCAGAGAGCAATTTGAGCATGTAGCGGCTGAAGAAAATGGAGGTCGCAGCCCAGGATACGGCAATTGGTATGAGGATATCATATCACTTGGAGAAATGGACGGATTTGAAATGCTTACAATAAGCAATGACGAATTACGCCCATACAACGAACCTTGCGAGGAATACTTGAACACTCTTAAAAGAGGAATCAGGGAAAACTGGAGCGAAATGTCTGAAGAGGACATTGACAATTACCTTGATAGTTGCATTAGGGGATAAATCTATTCCTTTAACAACTATTTACTCTTTTTTATTTTTTTACCTAAGAATAAGATTATTTTTTTTAAATAATGTAAACACTTCTTTTTTATAGATATTAAAAGTATCAAAAACACATTACATAATGCAAAAAAGATACAAAACAAAAAGTATCAAAAACACATTACATAATGCAAAAAAGATACAAAATAAAAGTATGCCTAAGATGGCATACACTAGAGAAGATGGAGCAAAAGATATTCCAATAGGTGCTAAGATAAAAAAAAACCAAAAAACTTTAAACAACAAACTTTTTACAATAAAAAAATTTCATTAAAATCATCCTATTAAAAAAGTCTAATTTTGTCTAAAAATAATCAGGAATTTTAAAAAACATTCATCAATTAAATGGCTCAGTGAATTTTTATTTTATAAACTTAATTAACTTAAAAAAAACACCATATTTTCTTATTTTTGTTTAATTTTTAATCAAGAAAAATAAAAAATATTAAAAATGATTCAAAAATCAGTTTTAAATATTTAAAAAGGGATAGGAAAACATGACATGGCAAAAAGCAAAACTTAAAATAGGGTTTGTGATGCAAATGACACACCATATCATATATAGATGCGAAAAGTGCAATTCCAAACTGATAAGCTTGAATCTGTTTTTTTATCTGAACTCGGAAAATGAAATTAAAGTGGCAAGCAGTGCCACTTTAGCAATGGAAGAAAGCAAATTCTCAGCCCTTACGGGAATCATCAAGGAGACATTCTGCACAAACTGCAATAGGAACATCCAGGTTTTTGAAATTGACATGAGGAACTGTCTATACAACTGCCAAGATGCAATAAAGATACTGAAAAGCAGCTTGATTGATAAGCGCAAATTCATAGAAGAGAAATACGGCAGATCATTGAAGCTGCATGAGATTATCAAAAAAAGGAGATCAGTTTTGGAAATATACTACTTTCTATTGGAAAACGAAAGGTATTTCAAGGACCTGATCAATAATTTCACTACTGACTATGAGCTTTTGGAAGACAAGAACCATATCATGCTTGAATACCTGAAACACCGAATCAACACCTTCAAGAAAACGGAATGTGTGATAAGCATCAAAGATGAAGATTTCTACATAAACTTCAATGAGCGCAAAACAAGATTGAATTCATGCCCAAATTGCCTAAAGGGAATTAGCTTTATCGATGAGGATGAGATATGCCCACTATGCGGCAACAAACTATTTATAGACAAGGTAATTTACATTGATTAATAATCTATTTTTCTAACAAGCATCATTGCAGATTAAACTTTGTTTTATGAAATCATGAAAAGTCTAAATAATTTTCAGCTGATTTCATATAATGAGACCCTTCTATTTTTAATGAATCGTAATATCTATAAAACTAATCATAATTTCTATTTTTGTTCAAAAATCAACTAAAAATCATAAGGATTTTAAATATTGTTCAAAACTCATATTTATAAGACTTGAAGAAATTATATTCTACCACCCCCTAGAAAGAATTATTCATTAACAAAGATTTGATGTGAGATAAATGAGAGAAGACGATTATGCCACAGAACTTATCAAAGAGAAAGAGAAAAAGGATGCTGTTGGAGCAGCAACCCTTGAGGAAGAGGAACTGACTTTGACGAATAAGATCATAGTTGCAATAGGATACATATTATCAATAATGCTCCCAGTAGTGGGATTGGTCTATGGAATCATATTGCTGATGCTTAAGAATGAACCCCAAATATACCGAAAGCATGCTCCATATATCATAATTATTTCAATAATCCTGTGTTTTATAATTGCCTTAATTGAAATGATATACTATCACATAATTTAAGAGAAATACATTAAGTGAAAAGATATGCTATCACA
>JAZNRM010000224.1:0-2318 GCA_045590695.1 Methanobrevibacter sp. | reverse complement strand
ATATAATTATAATTAATGTTATTTTTTTATTAATTGAGGCATATTTATGGAGAGAGACAAGATTATAGTAAAAACCAGTGTCATTGGAATACTGGTGAATTTAATCCTTGTTGCATTTAAGGCAACTATTGGAATTATGGTAAACAGTATTGCAATTACATTGGATGCAGTAAATAACTTAACTGATGCTTTATCATCAATCATAACAATCATTGGAACAAAATTAGCTGGAAGAGCGCCAGATAAAGACCATCCATATGGTTATGGTAGAATAGAATACTTTTCTTCTGTAATCATTGCAGTTATCGTATTGCTTGCAGGAATAACCGCTTTGGAAGAGTCTGTTCCAAAGATATTCAATCCTGTCTTGGCAGATTATACCTTTGTTTCAATATTCATAATTGCTGTTGCTGTGGTTGTAAAATTCCTTTTGGGAAGATATGTTAAAGGAAAAGGAAAGGAAATAAATTCACAGTCATTGGTTGCATCTGGAAGCGATGCATTGTTTGATGCAGTATTGTCCTTATCCACAGTGGTTGCAGCTATCATAAGTTATTTTTGGAATATAAGTTTGGAAGGTATTTTAGGTACAATAATCGCATTTGTAATTATAAAGGCAGCTATTGAAATGCTCTCTGAAACCTTAAGCAGCATGATAGGTACTCGTGTTGACAATGAGATAACTGATAAGCTTAAAGATACCATTGGTTCCTTTGAAGAGGTCTTAGGGGTTTATGACTTGACCTTGCATAATTACGGCCCAACCCAATTGATGGGATCTGTCCACGTTGAAGTAAAGGATGACTTGACTGCAAAGGAAATTCATAAGTTAACCAGAAAGATATTATATGCAGTTTATGAGGAATTCGGAATTATACTCACTGTTGGAATCTATGCATCAAATGAAGATAGCGAAGAAACCAAAAAGATCAAGGAAAGCCTTAATAAGATAACTTCAAAATATCCTGAAATATTGCAGGTTCATGGATTCTATCTTGATGATGATATAAATCTAGTCACTTTTGATTTGATCATTGACTTTGAAGCAGACCGTCATGAAGTAAAGGAAAAGGTTCTTGAGGAAATCAGAGCATTGTATCCAGATTATCACTTTGATGCAATCTTGGATGCAGACTATAGTGATTAGTTTGAATATAAAGTTTGATTAAATTCATTTCAAACTTTTCTTATTTTTTGATGAAAAATCAATTATATTTATTTTTTTTACATTATTTATTAGAAATAATCGTTTTTTGTTATTCATTGATATATCTATTTTTGATTATTTCCTATTTTTATAGGAGTTTGTTTAAACTTTAGTTTAACAATTGAATAAATTTTATAAAATTCTAAAAAAATTATACAATGTAATAAAAAATTTTAAAAAATATCTAATTTAACCTAGTTAAATTTAGAAAAAAATGAAATGTGTTAAGTTTATAAGTTAAGAAAAACATACTATTAATTACAAAGATAACCTTAAAAAAGGGTATCGATGGAGATGAAAAAAATGAATGATTTATTTAATTTACAAGGTCAAGTTGCTGTAGTAAGTGGTGCATCTTCTGGTATTGGTGTACAAATGGCAAAAGCATACGCAAGATATGGTGCAGATGTTGTAGTAACCGGAAGAAGACAAGAAAAATTAAACCAAGTAGCAGAAGAAATCAAAGAACTTGGTGTAGACTGCATTGGTGTAGTTTGTGATGTAACTGACACTGAAAGTGTAGAAAAATGTGTTGCAGAAATCATGGACCACTTTGGAAGAATTGACATCCTCCACAACAACGCAGGATACGGTGCAACAAAAGAAGCAGAATTATTAACTGATGATGAATGGAACAAAACCGTAGACGTAGACCTCACTGGTACTTTCAAAATGTCCAGAGAAGTAGCTAAAAAAGCAATGATTCCACAAAAATACGGAAGAATCATCAACACTGCATCCATGTTTGGTTTAGTAGGAACCATGGCAACCCCAACTTCCCCATATGCAGCAGCAAAAGGTGGTGTAGTAAACCTCACAAGACAATTAGCAGCAGAATGGGCAAAATACAACATTACTGTAAACGCAATCTGTCCAGGTACCTTCCCAACTGAATTAACAATTGATTTATTAGAAACTGAAGAATACAAAGCATACACCAAAACTGTTGTTCCTATTGGAAGATCTGGTATCGACGGAGAATTAGACTCTACTGTTGTATACTTAGCATCCCCTAAATCTGGTTACGTAACCGGACAATCAATTGCAGTTGACGGTGGATACACCTGTATATAATTGAAAATATTTATTTTTCAATTATTTTTTTCTTTTT
>JAZNRM010000223.1:0-7022 GCA_045590695.1 Methanobrevibacter sp. | reverse complement strand
AGTAATTCTATTTTTAAAAACTTTTTTTCAATAAAAATTTCCCTAAAAAATAATAATTTATTTCTATTTTTTAAAGATCAATTAGTAAAAACATATACTGCTAATAAAATTAAGAGCAAAGCTATATTCAGAACTGTGAATACTATCAAATATCTGCTTTTAAAATCATTGAACTCTCTAACAAGTATCTTATAGGAAATAAGATTAGCCATTGATGCAATGAGAGTTCCAAGCCCACCAATATTTATTCCCACAATGATGGCCTCATAATTTGTGCTGAAGCCACTGAGCAATATGGCTGCAGGAACATTTGAAATGACTTGTGATGCTAAAACTCCCCAAATAACTTCATTTCCAATGATCCATTGCGAAAACAATGAATTAAAGAAAGGAATGTTTTGCAAGTTACCTATCAAAATGAAAAGTGCAATGAATGTTAAAAGAAGGAAATAATCAACTCCTAAAAACACTCTTTTAACGAAATCTTTCCTTTCAATCTCAATATCGCTCATCTTAGGCAAACTGACATCATCCCTTGGAATAAAGAATGACAATATTATCAGGAATATCACTGATACTATAATATAAGGCAAGAGCAGAAGGAAAAATGATTCAAATGGAATATGGGAAACTGTATACATGACAATATTATGTGGAGCTCCAATAGGAAGCACCATGCATCCTACATTAGCTGCAATGGTTTCTAAACTCACTGCAAATATTATTAAATCAAGCCTATTCACTTTTTTTAAGGCCAATAAAGTAAATGGAACAAATATGATCAGTGAAACATCATTTGTAATGAATATTGAACTGAAAAAGCAAGTGAAAACCAAGAACAGTACAAGTCCACGAGTGTTTTTTACCTTATTCAATAGCTTACGGACGAATATCTCAAAAACAGACAGATTCTTTAAGATCTCTACAAAAACCATTATGACAAAAAGAAGAATGATTGTTTCCCAATTGATGTAATTCAAATATTCAATATTTGGCAAAACAAAAAAGCATGAAACAATAGCCAATATTAAAGAAATGCAGAATATTGTTTCCTTTTTAAAAAAGTTTAAGAATCCATCTGTCAAGTTATTCATAATATTATTTTAGCGAATATGTTTTATAAAGTTTTAAAAAAAGTTTGAAAAAATAATTAAAAATAGCTAAAATAATTAAAAATAGATAAAAAAAGAGAAAGAAGAATATAATTAAAATAATTATATTCTTTCTAAGTTGGTCTATCTGTATTGAACTTGTCTTTGGATCTTACTCCAACCAATGAAGCAAATACGGCGAGGATACAAGCAAGTGTACAAATTCCACAAATGATTTGAGATGCTTGTACGACCATTCCAGCATACTTGGTAGCGAGAGGCAAGGTTCCCATGACCCATGCGAATACAAGGGTAAGAAGACCTAAACTCATGGTTTGACCAATTGTTCTCATAGTTGCTTGAGAAGCAGAAGCTGTTGGAGCATCCTTTGGTGGAACTGAACTCATGATTGCATTCATGTTTGGACTTGAGAAGAGTCCCATACCAATACCTTGCAAGATCATAGCTATGATGACAAAGTAAACAGGAGTGTCTTGATTCAAGAATGTTAGGATAAGGAGAGCCACTGTTGCAATTGCCATACCAATAGCTGCCAATTTTTGAGGATGTATCCTATCTGAAAGCTTACCTGAGTTCGGAGCCATTATTGCCATGATGATAGGAGTGATAATCAAGATCATTCCTGCCATTTGAGCATTCCATCCCCTTACATACTGGAAGTGGTAATTCAATATTGTTGTTACTACCATAACAGCAATGTAACTGCATAAAGCTGCAATATTGGAGGATGTGAACTTCTTGTTCTTGAAGAGATTCATGTTGAATACAGGGGATTTCTGTCTAAGCTCATAAGCTCCAAATACAACCAATATGATAAGTCCAAGAATAGTCAACAAAAGACCTGTGCTAGTTGTTAAAGTTGTAAATCCATAAATGAACAATAAAATGCCTATTCCATATAAAATGGAACCGATAGTGTCGATTTTATCATTTTCATATGTTTTCCACTCATCTGTAATTTTCCAAACCATAAGTGCTACACAAAGGACTAAGAATGGAATTACAAAGTAAAACATTGATCTCCATCCTAAGTTATGCACCAGGAATCCGCAAATTACAGGTGACAATGAAGTTGCCAAGTAAACACCGGTTACTGTAAATCCTAAAGCCTTACCTCTGTTTTGAGGTTTAACAGCTTGAACTACCATTGCCATAGCAGATACATTCAAGAATGCCACTCCTGCACCTTGAAGCATACGGAAAATCAGGAATGATTCTGTTGAAAATGAAAGCACAGCACCTATTGAAGCGAATAGGTATAGCAATACTCCACCAAGCAAAGACTTCTTAACACCAAACTTACCTGATATCTGTCCTGCAGGAACTGTAAATACAGCAACCACAAGGAAGAATATGGTAGGCACCCAATTCTGAATAACATTATTCATTGCAAATTCCTGTGCAATAGCTGGCACACCTATGATAATCCCATTGGATAAGAATACCGCAAAGAATGAAGTAATGAATGATACCGCTATTACTACAGTTTCTAAATCAAATTTCATATTATCACTTTAAACCCATAATCATAAATCTTCTACCAATTTCATGCCATTAATAGCTATTTCCTTAATTCTTTCAATGACTTCCTGGTCTTCTTCTGTTATTCCCACTTCCTTTTCCCAATCCTTAGATATTTTCCTAACCTTTGGTACCAACTCATCACCTTTAGAAGTGGTCTTTAACATGTATTTTCTCCTGTTTTCCGGATTGACTTCCCTTTTAATGAATCCATCATCCTCTAATTTCTTTAAGGATTTGGCGATGTTTCCCTTGCTTTGACCGGACATTGTCACCAGATCATCTTGGGAGATGCAAGGGTTATCATAAATCATCATTATGTATCTCACTTCATGGCCTAAATCAAATTCAGCAATCTTAGACTTTAAGTATTTAAAATGATTTTTAGATAGATTATGAATCCATGCAACTAAAGGAGAACTATCCATTATACCTTGAAAGCTTTCACTTTCCATTATTTCACCTACTTTAAAAATTTAACAAGAAATCACTTTCAAAATTATATTGTCTTTTATGTAATATAAATGTTTCATTTGAAACAGTTAAAAATGAAACTATTAAAAATTGATTATCTCTCCTAAAAAGATATTTAAGAATTGAAAAGAAATATAATATAAGATTAAAGAATAAAGGGAAATAATATGAAATTGGTCATTCAAAGAGTAACAAACGCTAGTGTAGAAGTTGAAGGAGAAATCACAGGCCAGATAGATGAAGGATTAATGGTTTTAGTGGGTTTTGGCCAGAGCGATACAGAAAAAGAAGTTGAATATCTGGCTAGAAAACTTACAAAGCTTAGAATCTTCCCAGATGATGAAGGAAGAATGAATCTTTCTGTAAAGGATATAGGTGGAAAGCTTTTACTTGTTCCTCAATTTACACTATATGGAAAAACCAAAAAGAACAGACCTTCATTCCATAAGGCATTGGCTCCGGATAAGGCTACCAAATTATTTGACTATTTTGTAGAAAAATGCAGTGAAGACGTTCCATGTGAAACTGGAGTCTTCGGAGCATTCATGAAAGTAAGCTTATTAAATAATGGTCCAGTAACCATCTTGCTTGAAAAAGAGTTTGAAAAATAGTTTATATTATTTTATGATATTTCAAAAGTGTTTTCATCATCAATAATGACTTGGAAACGGAACCTTTTTTAATCTTTCCATGAGGGCTGATGACTTCACAGGTTACAGCAGGAATCCCCTTTAAATTTGCTTCATCTTCCAAAGCACCAGGATATTCCACTCCTGCCTTTTTATAAATCTTATATTTCATTTTTGCTTTTTTGGCAATGTACTTGGCAATAGTTGCACTCTTTTTAGTTGGCTTATATGAGCCGAAAACAAGATTCTTTCCTGGCTTACCACCAGGCCTTGTAGCATGAAAATCACCGTAAGCATCACATTTGAACTTCTTGATCAATCGAACTGTTTTATAGGAAATGGTTCCTTTCTTATTTGCCTTTTTATTCAAGTGAACTCCCTTGTAATCCCTAACATTTGCAGCAGTTCCCTTAGGATTCATAAATGGCATTACATAAACTGTGCCTTTAATGTAATGAGTCTCCAAATACTTGATCAATTTCATTGCAGCAACTTGAGAAGGTATTTCATTTCCATGGCATCCTGCAGTGATGAACACTACTTTTCCCTTTCCTCCCTTGAATTTGATAACTGGAGTGCCGGATTTTGCAAGCTTAATAATCTTTCTTACAAGTGCAGATTTTGGAACATTTGCCTTGATTCTCTTATTCTTTAAGACATTAGCGCCGGATTTCCATTTGTAATTGGTGATTTTATAATAATTCTTTACTGTATAATAATTCTTTCCTGAAATGCCGCTTGCATTATATTTGATTGCATATTTTCCTGCATTCAGATTAAGATAAAGATAAGCTATTCCACTGGCATTTGTAAAACGATTATAGATTTTTCCAGAAACCTTAAAAGTCACTAATGTATGATTGATGGCTTTTCCTTCATAATTTAGGACTTTTACAGAGAATTTAGCCTTTTTTCCATATGTTGAACTTATATTTTTGGCTGATGAAAACTTAGAAGGGACTTTTGAATAATCAATGCTTGCATTGTTGCTTGCATTCCCTGTGGAATTGTCAGTATCATCCAAAGAAATATCTGAATCAGCACTATCACTAGAGATTTCAGAAGTTTCAATTGATTGCTCTTGGCTAAAAACTTCTATATTTGCATTAAAATCATCAGAACCTATCTCTTCAGCACTAACTGAAGATACCAATAAAAATAAGCTAATTCCAAATAAAACTAATGCTAAAATCTTTTTATTCATACAAAAACCATTATCCATTTAATAAAAATTATTTCTTAATTTTTTCCATTAACCCTGATTTACGTGCATAATGGAATAAGTAGAGCTGGGCATAACCTGCATAATCGCCAAAGTGCTCTATGCCAAAATCTCTTGTCTTATCTGCAGAAATCTCCTCTCCATCAAAGTATAAATGAGAGACTATCCTTTTAATCCAAACATCAGATGGAAATGCCTCTTCAAAACCGAATCCATACAATAAAATGCAGTCTGCCACTTTAGGGCCTACACCAGGCATCTTTAAAATTAAATTGAATGCCTCTTCATAATCCATATTGAAAATATCATTCAAATCCATCTCATCAAGAATCATTTGACTTGCCTTTTTCATATAAGGTGCCCTATAACCAACACCACATGACTTCATATTATGGGTATAGCAATCGATTTCATAGCTGTGTCCATCTGCATCAGCTTCCTCGATTGGAGTTTCATAAAAGTCCATGAATTGATCTGGACTTGGGAATCCATAAAAGATTCCACTATCGAACTCTACCTTTTCTCCCCAATTGTGCTTTATCTTATCAATTGATTTTGTCCATCTTGCAATGGAATTGTTAGCAGAACAGATTGAAGATATAATGCATTCAAATGGATCCTTTGCAATGAATAGTCTCAATCCATTGCAGAAATCTACAGAAGGAGCCAATTTCTCATCATCCAATAGGAATTCATAGAATTTTTCCAAGTCAAAATCCAAGTCATAAATCTTGGATAATTCCTTTTTGATCTCATTTTCTATGGTTTTGATTTCATTATCGGATAAGTTTTTTTCATCAAGAATCTGAGAAAATTGGTGATTTCCTAATTTTTTAGGAAACTCATATAGATAAGAAAATTCATTAAAATTAGATTTGTCTTGTGATAGCTTTAAAAGAATTGGAAGCTCATTTAAATTAATAGTTTCATCATGAAGTTCATTAATAATTAAAGGAACTTTTAAGTAAATTAATTCATTAAACTCATCGGTATTTCCAACTGAATTATACTTCCATGGAGCTTGTGAAGTTTGACCTGATTCTTGGGTCAACTTAAGATTGATTAATGAATTGAATTTAAGATTGGACATGCTTTCACTTTAGAAGGTTTCTCTAATTGGAACTCCTTTTTCTTTCAAGAATTTTTTAACTACAGGAACTGGGTACTCATCAAAGTGGAAAATGCTTGCTGCAAGAGCTGCACTTGCATCAGCTATTTCAAAAGCTTCAAGTATGTGTTGAGGGTTTCCTACACCACCAGATGCAATTACTGGAATGTCCACATTATCGTTGATTGCTTTTGTAAGGACAAGATCATAACCGTCCTTGGTTCCGTCACCATCCATTGAAGTGAGAAGAACTTCACCTGCACCTCTGTCTTGACATTCCTGTGCCCATGCTATGGCATCCATGCCAGTGAATTCTCTACCTCCGTAGATACTGCAGTCAAACCATACTTCACCTTGCTCACTGTCTACAATTGTTTTTCCTTTTGCAGCTTCCTTGTCTTCTTCAACATATCTTCTTTTAGCGTCAATTCCTATTACAACCGCTTGAGAACCTACAACCTTAGAGGCATCTGTCAATAGCTGAGGATTGTGAATGGCTGCAGTGTTTGTAGAGCATTTGTCTGCACCTGCCTTAAGCATGCGAGTGTAATCCTCTACCTTTCTTATTCCTCCACCTACACAAATTGGAATGAATACATTTTCAGTTAATCTTTCTATAACATCCACCATAGTTCCTCTGTGTTCATGTGAAGCGGTGATATCCAAGATTACAATCTCATCTGCCCCATCTTCGTAATATTTGGTAGCAAGTTCCACTGGATTTCCAGCATAACGGATCTGTTTGAATTCGACTCCCTTCACCACTCTGCCTTCTGGAACTTGCAGGTCACAATCTAAACAAGGAATAATTCTTTTAGTAAGCATGATAATCACAAAATGTTAAAAATTTTATCTAATTCTATTTTTATTTAATATAATTAATATTTTTAACTAAAAATAAAAATTTATTGTTCATTAAAACTAAAATTTTAAAAAAGATAATAAATAAATTAATA
>JAZNRM010000222.1:0-2123 GCA_045590695.1 Methanobrevibacter sp. | reverse complement strand
AGAAAAATTGAATGAAATGAAAAATTACTAAAAAAGATGTTATGAAAAGAGGTGGATTATTATTTAAAGAAACTCTTTTTAGCCAATAAAATTACTTGAGGTTTTCAGTAAACAAAATACTTATAAGGGAACATCTTTTTTAGTAAAATAAATATAAGAAACAACTATTCCAATAAGGAAAGTAACTAAAATTACACCATAAGGAATAATCAGACTTACGCCATAATCTGCTATCTCACCAGAGGAAAGCAAGTAAGGGCATGCCCAAGGGACATATGGAGCCCAACTTTGACCATTAACCAATAAACTCACTAAAGTTAAACTTGCACCTCCAACCATTGCAGGAACCATATTTGTAATGAATAATGAAATGAATACAAATGGGGAAAATGTCAGGAACAATAGGATATTTGCAAACAGCAATTCAGCAAAGCTATTTATGAATAGCTGCAATGTAAATCCGCTAAGTCCTGCTACAAAACCAAATGCAAGAGTGGATATGCTTGTTACTACGGTTAATATCAAGATCCAAATTAGGAACATGACATATTTGGAAATCAAGAATTTCCCTCTGGATATTGGAACAGTCAACATAGTTTTTAATGTATGTTCATTGTATTCCCTTCCAAAAAGGTAGGAAATTATTATTGAGAACAAAAGAATCGCAAACAATGCAGACATATACATATTAACTGTGGAAAACAATGCATCAAAGCTTTGAGTTTCATCAAAAGCAAATGTTGCTATAAACATTAAAACTGATGGCAAGGCAGCCATAAGTATGCTCAATAAGAATATCTTTGATCTCTTTAGCTTTAGAAATTCCATTTTTATAAAAGTAAGCATCTAATCACCTATATAAAAAAATAATAATATAATTCATTAAGTATTGGAAATTATTCTTGTAAAGAATTCTTCCAGGTTCTCTTCACACAAATTCACTTTTCTTACTTTGATTCCAGAACTTACAAACAAGCTATTGAACTCATCTCTTAAATCCAAATTGGAAAGCAAATGAATGGTACCACCAATAAGCATTCCATCACTGTTTTTATTAGAATCCAAATCATCAATGTATTCACCTAAATTCCTTCTAAAGCAGTAATCTACATTTTCCTTTAATCCAGTTTTATTCAAGAGTTCAACTGCCAAATCAATGTCTGAAACTTCAAATTCAACGAATTTGTTTAATCTATTGTGAAGCTCTTCTCGACTTATCTCATCTATTAACACACCATTATCCATGAATCCTATTACATCAGCAATATTTTCTATTTCACTGAGGATATGGCTTGAAATCAAGATAGTTACACCATACTCACAGGAGAGCTTTTTAAGCAAGTCTCTGATTTCCTTAATTCCAAATGGATCAAGACCATTTATAGGTTCATCAAGAATCAATAAATCAGGATTATGCATAATGGCAGCAGCTATGCCCAAGCGCTGTTTCATTCCTAATGAAAAATCCTTGAATTGCTTGGATTTTTCATGGTCCAAATTAACCATCTCCAAAACCATCTTAACATTTAGAGGATTATAGTTTCCTCGAAGCCGAGAAATGATCTCTAAATTTTCATAAGCGGTTAGATTCTCATAGAATCCTGGAGTCTCTATGATTGAACCTATGTTAGAATAAACTTCCTTTGTATGACTTTTAGGGTCTTTTCCAAAGAGAAGAATCTCACCTCCACTTGGATAAACAAGGTTTAGAAGCATACACATTGTAGTGGTTTTTCCAGCCCCATTTTTACCTAAAAGACCATAGATCTTTCCCTTTTCCACATGCATATCTATGGAATTCACAACTAAGTTTTCTGAATACCTTTTGGATAAGTTATTTGTTTCAATAACATAATCAGTCACTATATCACCTTTGATAATAAAATAATAATAAAATAATACTAGAATAACAATTATAAAAATTTTTCAACATTTCTAAAATTGAAATAATAATTTTTTCTAAATTTATTTGAATATTATGTGCACAAAATAATCAAAGGAGGAAATTAGAAAATATGTAATTAATTTTTTACTTTTGTTAAAAATTATTTACTTTTGTAAAAAATACATTACATATGTAATAATTATTTTACATCCTATATAAATGTTTTGGAAAAATCAGT
>JAZNRM010000221.1:0-6992 GCA_045590695.1 Methanobrevibacter sp. | reverse complement strand
TAATAATGTTTTTATAATATTAATAATACAGAAATCTTTAGATTTTAATTGATATTTTGACACCATCAGACTTTTTGGCCCTTTGAAAATTCATTAAAATTTGAGGATATTCCAAAATAATGATTTTCAAGATTGCCCATTGATTAAATATGAATTCAATAGTTAAAAAAAATAGTTACATTTTTTTAGTGATTTCTATGAGTTTTAGATATGGATTTATGAATAAGATTTTTATTTTAGCTTTAGTTTCAATCTTATGCTTATGTTGTTTAAACTCTGCTTTTGCAGCGGATGATGCTGAAAACAAGAGTATTGAATCATACTTAAGTTCTGATTTGCCATATGATGAAGATTATGATGCTTTAAAGATTGATATATCTAAAAATATTGGCATTGATGATCAAGAGCATATTGATAAATTTTACTTAGAAAATAATGATGAAACAGACGATAATCTTAATGAGGAAAATTTAGTGTCTAATGCAGATTCCACTAACTCTTTTAACACTTTGAAAAGTGATGTTCCAGTTGTGAACAAATCTTCTGTTGTTGATGGAGGGTCTGTTAGCACAAAAGGCACAAAGACTAAAACCAAGATTGTTGCTTCTAATTTGAATATGGATTATTATGATGGAAGCAAATTAATCGCTTATATAAAAACCACTTCCAACACCCCTATCAAAGGAGTGAAGGTTACTTCCAAAGTAAATGGAAAAACTTATAACCGTACTTCCGATTCCAATGGAAAAGTAGTTTTGGGCATTACCAATGGAATTACCTTATATCCAGGTTCCTATTCTTGCCTTATCAAGTTTGCAGGGAATTCTGCATATGCCGCATCAAATAAAACAGTGACCATCACTGTTAAAAAATGGAATACTAAAATAATTGCAAATAATCTGGCTTGTTATTATAACGATTCTATAAATCTAGTTGCTACTTTACAAAACAGCAGCAACAAAGCCATTAAAGGCAAATCCTTGAGCTTTATAATCAATGGCGTCACTTATTCTCGAACTACTGATTCTAGCGGCAAGGCAACTTTATCTTTGCCTAATTTGAATCCAGGGTCCTATTCTTGCTTAATTAAGTTTGCAGGGGATAAAGTAAATGCATCTTGCAATAAAACTGTAACTGTAACTGTTAATAAATGGAGTGCTCAAATAAATGCAAGTGATTTGGCTTGTTATTATAACGATTCTATTGAGTTGATTGCTACTTTAAAGAATAATTATAATTCCCCTCTCTCAAATAGGAATATTAGTTTTGTCTTAAATGGCGTTAATTACTCATGCACTACTGATTCCAGTGGTGTGTCTAGTTTATCTTTGCCTAATTTGGAACCTGGTTCCTATTCATGCACTATTAATTTTATCGGCGATGATTTTTCTAGTCCTTCCAGTAAAACTGTAAATATTACTGTTAATAAAATCCCCACAAGTCTTTATGCTTATGGTTTGAATCTCACATATGGGGAAGATAATAAGATTTTTGTAAAAGTTAAAGATAATAAAGACAATATTTTGGAAAATAAAACTGTTTATCTTATATTGAATCATCAAATTAGAGGGGTTACTGATGAGGAAGGTAGGATAAATGTCATGATTTACAATCCCGGTGTTTGGGATTGTTTTTATTCATTTTTTGGGGATGAGTATTATGAAGCAGCTAGTAGTTGGATTTCTTATTCTGTAGGTGTTGCTAGCCCTATTGTTAATTATGATAGTGGAATTTATAATGATTCCAATTTAACTGTTTCCATTTCATCTTTACACGGCGAAACCATATTTTACAGTTGGGATAATGGAATTAGTTGGAATGAAAGCCTGGAAAATGTTTCATGCAATCTAGCTGAAGGTAATTGGACTTTAAAGGTATATAATTCTATTAATGGTTGTAATAGTTCAATAATGGAGAGAAATTTCCTTGTAGGTAATTTCCCTCCGAATGTTTGGGCTAGTTATGTGTCCGGCATATATGTTCAGTCTTTTAATGTTGAACTGTTTGCTGAGGATAATAATGATGATTGTCCTTTGATTTATTATACTTGTGATGGCAGTTTGCCAACTACAGATAGCAGTATTTATTCTGCCCCTATTCCTATTTCAAATGGTTCTAATGTTACTAATTTAAGATTCTTTGCTATAGATAAATATATGGCTTATAGTGATATTGTAAGCGTTTATTATTTCTTCGGTGATTTGGTTGCTAACTTGAATAATGGCAAGGTATTCAATAGTGTTCAGGATGCCATTGATGATAATGACACTTCTATCGGAGACATTATTGAGATTAGTGCTGATTTTGATGAGTGCTTTGTTCTAAACAAGAACATTAATCTGAAAAAGAACACCCCTATCCTTTTGAATGATTCATTAACTAATTTGAGCTATTTTTATAATGGCTCAAGCATGCTAATTAATTTTTCATCCAGTCTTGAGGATTCTATTGTTTTTTGTAGTTTTGATAATGGATCTTCCTGGAAATCTGAGAATAATAGCATTTGCTTCAATTTGGTTGAAGGCAATTGGTCAATATGGTATTATTGCTCTTTTAATGGAATGAATAGTTCCGTTTATGAGTTAAATTTTTTAGTTGATTGCACTTCTCCTTTGGTTTGGGCAAGCAATGGATCAAGCATTTATAATGAATCATTATATGTGAATTTGTCTGCTTTTGATTATGTTGATGATTGCCCTTTGATTTATTATACTTGCGATGGCAGTTTGCCTACTGGTAACAGTAGCATTTATTATGAGCCTATTTATGTTTCCAATAGTTCTAATGTTACCAATTTAAGATTCTTTGCTATTGATAAAGTGGGTCATAGAAGCAAAATTGTAAGTGTTTATTATTTCTTCGGTGATTTGGTTGCTAACTTGAATAATGGTAAGGTATTCAATAGTGTTCAGGATGCTATTGATGATAATGATACCGTTAGAGGGGATGTTATTGAGGTTAGTTGTGATTTGGATGAAAGTCTTGTATTGGATAAGGGAGTATATTTAAGAGCTTGTGACTTTAAATCTGTAATCTGGAATTCAACTGGTTCTGCTATTGTTGTTAACGATAATGGATCCATTATTGAAGGTTTTAATTTCATATCTCCTTTAGGCATTGACTTGAATGGCGCTTCTGATAGTTTTATTCTAAACAATATTTTCAATTGTTCCTATGCAGATATTTTCAATTTCAATGGCTTTGTTGGTGGGAATAATCTAACAATTCATTCTGCCAATAATGTTATATTAAATAATAGTTTTCTTGGTTTTAAGGAATTAAGCTCTATCTATTTAAACTCTTTTAATTCTACATTTGTCGGAAACAGTTTCAATTTAACTGAAAATAGTTCTGCATTATGTCTTTTTTCCACCTATTCTTTAATTAGTGATAATCATTTTCATAACTGCGGTTATGGGCTTTCCATTTACGGTTTCAATTTCACTGTAAGCAATAATGTTTTTATGGAAAACATTTATGGAATCTATTTTATTGATTTATTTAATGTGACTATGATTGAGGATATTAATGGAGGATATATCAGTAGTTTGTATAGTTGCTCTTATGGGGATTGCGGTAATGATATTTTCTCTAATTCCTTTTTGAACAATGATTATGCGGTATTCGCAGAGTCAGGATATGGTGTAAAGGTTAATTTCAATAGTATTGTTAACAGTTCTGTTTGTGCTTGCAGTGGCATTCTTGATGCCCAATATAATTGGTGGGGGACTAATGATGAGAGTGCTGTATTAAGTAATGGCAACTTTTCTATAGGTTATGGGGGAGTTATTGTTGTTCCTTATTTAGTCTTAAGCACTTATGTTTCTTCTTATAAGATTTCTAATGGCACTGTTTCTGGTGCTAAGGTTTGCGCTGATTTAAATACTGTCCGTATTGTCGGCGATAATTTATATTTTGTTGACTATTATAATAATCTGAAAATCTATGGTTCTGAATTTTTTGATGAATATTATCATATTTCTGGCTTGGGTTCTGTTCCTGATGGATTAATTGTTAACTTTAATAATGATAGTTTTGGTTCTATGATTGGCGGTGTTGCTTATGGGGATGTTGTTTTAGGTGCTGATAGTGTTGTTTGTGTGTCTTTGGATGATTGTTCTTCATTGCTTAGCGTTGAACGTGATTCTATTGCTCATATTGTTATTAGTAGTCCCGCTTTTGTTCATGGTTCCAATGAGACTTTGTTTTATGATTTTTATTTGCCTTTAAATGATTCTGTTGATTGGTTTACTTGTGTTTGGAGGTATAATGATGTTTTTGAGAGTGAGGTTGATTTGTTGGTTAATGGTGAGGTAGTTGAAAGTTTTGTTGTGGACTGTTCTTTTTATAGGGAAAGTTTAAGTAATGTTTCTGATATAGTTTTAAATGCTACTGCATTGTATAATGATTTTCTGTACAATAAATTGTCTTATAGGATTAAATTTGTTTATGCTTTGATCTCTTTAGATTATAATTTGACTGATTTGGACTCTGTCAAGACCAAATATCTATCTCAAACTTGGAGGGATTATCCTTCTGATTTGGCTGAAGAATTATTGACATCCCATAATGTTACTGTAAATGAGGTTTTATTGAGTTTGATTAAAAACTCTTATGGTTTGTCGGATGATGATATTGATTTTATTATTAGTAATCATGATAATTTTAGGGATGATATTTTTGTTTCTGTAGATTATCTTGGTGATTCTATTGAATCTTTTAAATTTAATGTTGGGAATAATTCTGAATCTTTCATTTGGCATGGGGATTATACAACTCGTCATGGACTTATTAGATATGTTAATGGTGCCTATGCTCATCAGGAAGGATCAAATTCCTCTGAGTATTTTGATATATGGGAAAATACTCATTGGGAAAATGGTACTGTTGAATGGAATTATCAAAATTATTACGGATATTATTCTGAAGCATGGTATGATGGATTAATGACATTTACCTTTGCCAATACTCGTATAGACAATGACATTTTAGCTTATTGGTTAAGTCAGAAAAATCGCACATGTAATAATGGGAGCTTGCATTATGATAATGGTTTTATGAAGGCTGCTTATGGTAGTTTTTTGGAGGGCTTGTTGGTTATTTATTGTAATGATTTGGTGGCTGATGCTGCTGCGGAACGTTTTAATGTGTCTTGGGAGCGCACTAGCCCTATGGTCATGAGCGTTCGTGACGATAATGTTAGAACAATTATGAGTGGTGAAAGCAGTTTCTATTTCGGCCGTACAGCTTATGGGGACCCTGATGCCGTGAAGGCTTTTTATTTTGCCTGTTCAGCCAGTTTTTCTCCTATTGAACATTATGTGGCAACTGCCTTGTTTCCAAGGAATAGTGATAACAGTAGTGTCACTATAGGTTTAGGCTTTATATTGGATAATGGGGGCACTATTGAAATAGTCCAAGAAGGTAACTTCACTCTTATTCGTGAATTGGGTTCTAATGAAAAGGTTTTGGTTTTTGATGCCAGTACAGGTTTGCTGCATGACCAGATGCAAGTGATTTATGGTGCATTCTGTTATTCTAATCAGCAGACTGATTGGGCTTATGATTTAGGATCTGAACTGTTGAATAATTTTGGCCCTATTTGGGATTATTTATGCAGTAATGGGGATTTGCCTAACTTGAGTTTGCCTGCAACCAATTTTCTTAAATCTGCTAATCTCTTTTTAGGATTTGGCAGCCTTTTTGTTGTTGAAGGTGCTGAATTAACCGGAACTTTAACTGGTATTGGAGGTCTTATCAGTGGCATTGGTGTTGGCAGTTTAGCTACTGCTTGCTTATTTGCTCTACCTGTTCTTTTCATTAGTATAGAACCTGTTGGTGAACCTGACGGTTATGTTGAAAACTATTGGGATTGGCATTATCCCTCTCATGATGACCCATATGTAGATTATCCTGATAATGTGGTACAAATACAGAAAAGTACTGGGAATTATGATACTTATAAAAGACCTAATTATCCTATAGATTTTACTCGCCAAGCCCCTAATTATTTTTCAGGAATTTCTATGGGTTTTGAAATATCAAATAGCGGGCCTGATGATGAAAATAGTCCATTAGTAATTAAAATTGCTGCAGGGGCATTGATAAGTCTGTTACTTTCCCCAGGAGGTTTATTTGTTGCAAGCGGCATTAAAAACCATTTAAATTTCGAACTAGAATACGATAAGGAAGATGATCAGTTAACAATTGCAGTTTTAGATTATAAATGGAGTATTAATAATGATTAATTTGTTAAAACTTAAAATCTTATCTTCAAAAATGAGAAAATTTTTAGAAAAAAAAGAATACAGGAAAACTATTGAGTTTGCTAATGAAATACTTGAATCAGATGAGAAAAATTTATTTGCTTTGAAATGTAAATCTGATGCACTACGTCAACTAGGTGATTTTAATGGTTCATTAGAATGTGCAAATGTAATTGTTGATTTAGAACCAACATCTTTTAATTTGGCAAACCAAGCCGTGCTATTATGGTTTTTAGATGATGTTGAAGGATCATTTGAAATTTTAGATTATATTTTAATGAATTTTGATGATTATACGGATGCATTTAACAATAAGTCCATTTTTTTATGTGAACTTGAAAGATTTGATGAAGTTATTGAATTGTGTGATTATATTTTAGAAAAGAATCCAAATTTTCTTAATGCTTTGTGTATGAAATCAACAGCACATTATAATATGGGAGATTTTTCATCTTCATTAGAATTCATCAATAAGGCATTGGAAATTGACAATGAAAATGAATGGTGTATAAACTTTAAGAATGAAATTTTAGAGAAGATGGAAAATTAATGTGTTTTAGGTGGTATCATGAAATTAAATTCATTATTAAATATTTATGATTTTATTGAAATCGATAATAATGGTAATTTTTCTATAAATTGGAAAAACTTATTTTTTGCTACCATATTTACTTTTATTATTATCACTATCTTTTTAACATTGTTATTTTTAGCATATGAAAATAT
>JAZNRM010000220.1:0-5108 GCA_045590695.1 Methanobrevibacter sp. | reverse complement strand
AAGTAAATTAAAAATAGATGGAAAAAATTGGCATAAATTGGAATATAAGGATAAAATAAGAGTTTTAGGCAATATAATTAATATTTTTATTTAGTCATTGAGAAGGTAAAAATGGGGAACGACACTAATTCTAAGATTAATTCAGATGAGGAAAAATCAAGCAATAAAGAAAGTCCATACTACAAGAACGTTCTATTGATTGGAAGTCCTAATGTAGGTAAGAGTTTAACATTCAATAAATTGACTGGTATGACTGCAGTGGTTTCAAATTATCCTGGAACCACAGTGGATATCGATGAAGGGAACTTCACCTATGAGGATAAGACTGTTCATATAACAGACCCTCCAGGACTTTATGATTTGAATACTATCACAGAAGAGGAAAGAGTAGCTAAATTATTGGTTTTGGATGAACAGTTTGACTTGATGGTTCATGTAGTTGATGCTAAAAACATTGAAAAGTCAATTGACCTTACATTGCAATTGATTGATGCAGGAAAAGAGGTCATTTTAGTTTTAAACATGATGGATGAGCTTGAAAAGATTGGAGCAAGCATTGTTGCTGAAAGCTTGTCACATGAGCTTGGAATTCCTATTGTCTTGACTGCAGCTGCAGAAAACAGGGGATTGGATGAATTGAAACATACCATTGTCAACTATGATTCAATTGAAAATCAACTCTTGAGCGAATCAAAGACATTGTTAGATGTAGACTATGGAAGGTCTATTGAAATAGCTATTTCTGAAATAAAGAATAACATCAAGGGATCTTATCCTATATCTAAAAGATATTTGGCTGTCTCTCTTCTTGAAGGTGATGAGGACAGTGAAAACCTTGTTAAAGAGAAGGAAGATTATGAAGTGTTAGCTAAGGTTATTGATGCTCAAAAAGCCAAATTTGACCAACCTGTCAAGTATTTGACAAAGCTTAGGCTTGCTGATTATGCTAAGCACATCAAGTCACACTACACAACAATAGATGGTGTAAACGTTCAAGATAATGATAGTTTAGGTGAAAAGTTAAGCAGAATAATGATTCATCCAATCTATGGACTGATAATACTTGCGTGTGTCCTTTACTTTGGACTTTATTTGATAGTTGGAGTGCTTGGAGCAGGAATCCTTGTAGACTTTTTGGAAAACACCATTTTCGGTCAGTATATCAACCCTGCAGTAACTGCAGTTGTTGTCCAATACATTCCATGGGTGCCTATTCAAAACCTATTTGTTGGCGAATATGGTATCGTCACCCTGGGTTTAACCTATGGATTCGGTATTATCCTGCCTATTGTATCCCTTTTCTTCATTGTATTTTCAATACTTGAAGACAGCGGATACCTTCCAAGACTTGCTCTTCTTGTAGATAACGGATTTAAAAAGATTGGTTTAAGTGGAAGAAGCGTTATTCCATTTGTCCTTGCAGTTGGCTGTGGAAGTATGGCAACAATGGTAACAAGAACACTTGAAACAAGAAGGGAGAGAAACATTGCTACAATGCTTATGGCACTTACAATTCCTTGTTCTGCACAATTGGGAGTTATCATGGCGCTTTTATCCCAACGTCCAAAATCAATTTGGATTTGGCTAGCGGTAATCCTATTCAACTTTGTTGTCATCGGTTTCCTTGCAAAAAGGTTTGTTCCAGGTGCACAGCCAAGTTTCTTTATGGAATTGCCTCCTTTAAGATGGCCTAAATTGTCTCACATCGCTAAAAAGACTTGGACACGTCTTGTAATGTATATCAAGGAATTGATTCCAATTTTCATATTGATCAGTGTAATCATTTGGGCTCTTGACTTATGCGGCATTTTCCAATGGATCATTGCTTGCATCAGCCCTGTTGTCAATGCTATTGGTCTTCCAACTTCTACAAGCTCTTCATTCGTGCTTGGATTCTTTAGAAGGGACTTTGGTGCAGCAGGACTTATGACTATACAAAATCAATTGACAGGAGTTCAATTGCTTGTTGCATCTGTAACATTGACATTGTTCTTGCCTTGTGTGGCTCAATTGATGATTATGATTAAGGAAAGAGGTGTGAAATTAGCTGGTTTGATTGCTATCATGAGTATAGTTCTTGCATTTACAATGGGTTTTATAGTAAACCTAATATTAACCAGCTTAAATGTGGTTTTATAATTTTATAATTTTTATAAGTTTTATTCTTATATGTTTAAATTAATGGGGTTTTGAAATGGATGAAAATAAGATAAAAGATCAAATAGTCAAATGTGAATTCTGCGGATTCACATTTCAAAAATGTGATGGGATTAGCTGTGATTCATGCCCTATTAATTGTAAAACAGTCAAATGTCCCAACTGCGGATATGAGATTCTGCCGGAATCCAAGTCATATAAGTTTATGGAAGACAGCTTTAAAAAGATTAAAAGCATGATTAAATAGTTTCTAACAATTTGGTGTTTAAAATGGAAAAAAGTGAGATTGAACATTATTTGCGTGATATTTGGGTTAGAGAATTTGAAAAGGAAGAAAAATTGGTCATTGATGAATTCAATAGTGATGATATTGATTTATTGGCTAAAAAGGAATATGTCAAGATTGAGGATGGCTTTGTTAACCTGACTGAAGAAGGAGAACGTTTGGGAAGGTCATTGGTTAGAAAACATAGGATTGCAGAAAAGGTTGTAGCAGACTTGTTTTTAGCTGACATGGACGAAATGGAAGAATTGGCAGACCAGATTGAGCATGTAATGAGTGAAGAGGTTGAAGACAATATATGCAGAATCTTGGGAAACCCAGAAAACTGTCCTCACAACAATCCAATCCCTAAAGGAGAGGGGGATAAGGAATTAGGAAACGAATATTCCGTGCCTTTAGTCTCATGTCACAGTGGAGAATCCGGAGAAGTTTCACACATCAAAACAGAAGATGCCCGTAAATTAAGAAAAATCATGAATTTAGGACTTATTCCAGGTTCTAAAATCTGTCTAATCCAAAAATTCCCAAATTATGTCTTCCAATTGGGAAACACCCAACTTGCTGTTGACAAGGAATTGGCTAACGAAATATTTATAAAATTAGATGAATAATTTATAATTATCAAAATATGGTAATTATGGTGAAAATATGTTAGAGATTATTCCTGTTTTAGATTTAATGAATTCTGTTGCTGTATCCGGTAAAAGCGGCAATAGGGACACATACACTCCTTTGCAAACCATTTATGCATCTTCATCTGACCCTGTGGAAATAGCCAACTCATTAAAAAGGGCTAATGCAAAAGAGATGTATATAGCTGATTTAGACCTTATTGAAAGAAATGGAAATCATAATATCTATAAGATAAAGGAAGTAAACACCATCTTGCCTGTTATTGTGGATGTAGGTGTGGACAATCTTGAAACCTTTGAGTTCATGCTAGATTTCGCTTATAAGATTATTGTAGCTACTGAAACTTTAGAATCAATTGAAGAGCTTGAAAAGATCTTTGATAAGTATCCGAAGGAAAGAATCATTGTAAGTGTAGATGTAAAGAATAATGAATTGTACACCAAACATATGGATTTGGATTTGGAAGGATTCAAGGAAGTCTTGAGAAGAATTGACCCAAATGAAATAATCTTGCTTGATATCTCTTCAGTTGGAACGGAAGCTGGATTCAACAAGGAACTCCTTGATAAGTTTGATGAATTCAAGGATAAAATAATCTTAGGCGGTGGAATAACTAAAGATGAGATTCCTTTAATCAATGAATTGGGAATCAAAAAGGCTTTGGTTGGAACTGCTTTGCATAAAGGGGAAATAGATATTAACAATTTCTGATTCTTTTCTTTTTTTAATCTTTAATTTTTAGCTATTTTTCTCTTAAAATTTAAATATTAAATGAAATAAATTATTATATAATTGTAAAAATGATTATTGTGATATAAATGGCAAATGGATTTATTATTATATTTTCTCATATCTTACCTTTAATAATAGGATTTTTCAGCATCTTATTAATCATTAATGGAATAATGGACGAACAAAAGCATATTACTGCTTTAGGGATAGGTCTTTTCCTACTTGCATCTATAGGTCCATTCTTCATTTTACGTTTATTCCTATAGTTAAATTCTAATTTACTTTTTTTAATTTTCTAATTTTTTATTACTTTTTCTCTTATTTTCTTACTTTTTTTAGTAACATATCATAATATCATGATATGAAAACATTTAAATATGTTGATGTGACATAATATTATTATAAAAAGGTGTTCCAAATGCAAAACCAAAATTCACAAAATAAAGAAAGTAATCAAAAAGATGATGTATGTGAAATATATCATCCTCATGAAGATTCAATAGAAAGAGTTAAAAAACATGTTTTAGCTGAAGATGAATATTCTGACCTTTCAGAATTCTTTAAGATTTTTGGTAATCCGACAAGGCTTAAGATAATTTCCCTTTTGAGCTATGAGGATTTATGTGTATGTGATATATGTGAGTCATTAGGTTTGAATCAAAATGCAGTTTCCAATCAATTAAGGATATTGAGAGCACATAATATTGTCAAATTTGAGAAAGAAGGAAAGCAAGCAAGATATTCATTAACTGACCTTCATGTTGAAATGATTTACAAGATGGGTTTGGAACACTTGAATGAATAATTCAAGCTTTTGGTTATTCTTAAATGTTAGAAATTTATGAAAGATATAATTTTAATCATTATTTAATTATTAAGGTGTCAATATGGTAGAAAACAGATGTTATGATCCAGATTGTAATGAAGAGGAATGTTTCAATCCTGCCCATTACAATTATATTTGTTTTGATCCTGACTGCAAAGATGAAAAATGTTTGAATGAAGAGCATTATAAAAAGCAGTTATTAAAGGATTTTCAAGAAAGCACTGATTTAAGTGTTTTTGATCATAGAGAAGAGATAGATTACAGTGAAGATGTTGATGTAAGTCTTTGTGCATGCCCAGATTGTGCAGATGACCCAGATCACGACCATGACCATGACCATGATCATGATCACGACCACGGACATGACCATAGTCATGACCATCACCATCATGACCATGATCACGGACATGACCACGGTCACAGTCATGACCATCATGATCACGACCATGATCACGACCATGAACATGAACATGAACA
>JAZNRM010000219.1:0-1886 GCA_045590695.1 Methanobrevibacter sp. | reverse complement strand
CCTTATTTTGGATTTTAAAATAAAATTTGCTTATCGTTTAATTCGTATTTTTTTAATTTTTTATAAAAATGGTGTGATTATGGAAATGAATAGAAATTTAAAAATTGGATTGATTGTAGCTATTTCTGTAATAGCTCTTTTCGTTTTATCCTTGCTAATTACCAATGCACCAGCTGGGGACGATAATGCAGTTCGTTTCGGTATTTTAACTCTCTTACCACCTCTTGTGGCTATTGCTTTAGCATTCATAACCAAAGAGACTATCTTATCTTTGTTTATTGGGGTTTTCGTTGGAGAATTCATGGTTTCCGTTAACGATTTAAACATTATCAGCTCTGCTATCAATGCATTTTTAGCAATGGGTAGTCAAATTATTTCTTGTATGGCTGATCCATGGAATGCAGGTATTATCCTTCAATGTTTACTTATTGGTGGTATTATCCAATTAGTAACCAAGATGGGTGGTGCAAAAGCTTTAGCAGATGAATTTGCTAAACGTGCTGACACTCCTAGAAAAGCTCAATTATTCACTGAACTTTTAGGTTTATGTGTATTCTTTGACGATTACGCTAACTCTTTAATTGTAGGTCCTATCATGAGACCTGTTATGGACAAACTTCACGTATCCAGAGAAAAATTAGCATTTGTAGTAGATGCAACTGCAGCTCCTGTTGCAGGTATTGCTATTATTTCTACCTGGATTGGTTTAGAACTCAGTTTAATTACTCAAGGTTTCCAATCCATTGGAATGAATGTAAGTGGATTCGGTATATTTTTACAAACTATTCCATTTAGATTCTATAACATTTTAATCTTAATATTCATTGTTATCTCTGCACTCACTTACTATGAATTCGGACCAATGAAAGAAGCAGAGAAAAAAGCTCGTGCTAGAAAAGAAGATGAACCAGTCGAATCTCTTGAAGCAACCAGTTTTGATGATGTTAAACCGGTTGAAGGTATTAAATTATCCGTTTGGAATGCAATTATTCCTATTGGTGTATTGATTGTCGGTGCGCTTATTGCATTCTACTGGAGCGGTTATACCACTATCTTAGGTGGAGAAGATCAAGCTTTAATTACCTTAATGAAAACCTCTCCATTATCATTCAGCGGCATATTTGAAGCATTAGCAGCTTCTGATGCATCTGTTGCTTTGTTCCAGGCAGCATTGCTTGCTTCCATTGTAGCTATCCTCATGGCAGTGCTCCAAAAGATCATGACCATCGAAGAAGCTATCAGTGAATGGGTAGGCGGTATGAAAACTATCGTTATCACTGGTGTAATCTTACTCCTTGCTTGGTCCTTAGGTGGAGTTATTGGTGAATTAGGCACTGCTGATTATTTAGTAGGTGTATTGGCAGGTGCAATACCTATATTTATCTTACCAACATTAATCTTCGTTTTAGGTGCTTTGATTTCCTTTGCAACAGGTACTTCCTATGGTACAATGAGTATTTTAATGCCATTAACCATTCCTCTTGCTTGGGCAGTTAACCCTGAAATGGGCTTTGTAATCGTATGTACTAGTGGTGTATTGACTGGTGCTATCTTTGGTGACCACTGTTCACCAATTTCAGATACCACAATTTTATCATCCATGGGTACAAGCTGTAACCACATTGACCACGTAAGTACTCAGATATACTATGCAATATTTGTTGCAGCTATCGCTATCATATTCGGCTACATCCCTGCAGGATTCGGTATCCAATGGTACATTTCAATCCCTGTAGCTATTGTAGTGATGTACATCGGATTAAGAGTACTTGGTGAAAAAGTACCTTTTGATGAAGTTGCTTAAATATGATTTTTACTTAAATGGTTAAATCCATTTAAGTTCTTTTTCTTTTTTATTTTTATTTTTCAATAGATTATTTTTTATA
>JAZNRM010000218.1:0-2709 GCA_045590695.1 Methanobrevibacter sp. | reverse complement strand
ATTGGAATAATAAATAAATTTTTTTTTAATATAAGAAAAGATTTATTTTATAAAAAAGAAGCTAATTAATAGCTTTAAAGACGATTTAGAGGAATTTAATGCAAAAAGTAAAAAGGATTGCTTTATTATTTTCAATATTTTTAATCTTATTGGTCAGCATCTCTTCTGTTTCTGCAGTGAATGCTGATGATAACCTTTCATCTGGAGTCAATGAGGAGATTGTTGAGACGGGCATTGGTCTTGATGATTGCTCATTAAATGTTCCGGCTGATGGGAGTGTTGAAGATAATGAAGATAGGGTTTTGTGTTCTGATTCTTCTTCAGATGGTGCCGATTCCAAATCATCATTAAAAGGTACTGGCAATGGTAAATCCTCATTGAAGGATTCTCTTGATTCCGTTTATAATGTGGATAGTGATAATTTGGATTCCTTCTTTGCCGATGGCTTTTTAAAGGATGATTATGCCGATTCAGTATTAGTCTTCAATGGAGAATTCAATGATAAGGGAATATTGGACATCAAATCATCCAATGTCACCATTATCGGAAACAATTCATTGTTGAAGGACACTGTATTCTGTCTTGAGTCCAACAATATAATGCTTGCTGGACTTAATTTTATATGGAATCGTGAATTCAGCGACAATGACAATGCAGGAATCCTTGTCCTTGGTGACAACTGCACTATCTATAACTGCACTATAGATTATTCTGTTCCAGAGACCACTACTGGCTTCTGCGTTTATGCTGAAGGCAGTGATGGAGACAAGATAGAGAATTTCACTCTAGCAAACAATACCATTAACTTTGTAGGAAACAACCTGCATGGGGGCTGGGATTATGGTATATTTATAGACCAGGTGGAAAATGCAATGGTCTATGGAAACAATATAAATTCATCCCTTCCTTTGCGTGCTGTCAATTATGCCTTTGATATTTTTGGAGGCGTGAGCATGGAGTCTGTCGGCGTTTTTGTTGCACAATCCTCTCCTAATTTGACATTTTCAAATAATAAGGTGTTTTCCTCAGTAAATGGCGGGGGCAGTAGCTATCCTACCTTGGATACTCTTGTGATTTATGATTGCAGCAATTCAACTATAGAAGGCAATGACATTCATGTTGAGGATTTCGACAGCAAGAACGGCAAGGATAATTACTTGCAGGGAATCGATCTGTATTTCTCCAATAATGTAACCATTGTTCACAATAAGATTGACATCATAACTACCGGTGGTCGTTCAGGTATGGGGACTGCATATCCGATACAAGTAAATGGTCCTTCCAAAGGTGTTATGATTGCCTACAATAATCTGTCCACTGCTAATTTCGGCCCGAATTGCGGAATCTATTCCATGAATTACTATGGCCAAACCCAAAACTATATGATCAGCAATTTCATAAATGTAACTGGTTATGCCAGCACTCACTATTGGGCTTTGGTTGCAGGAATTGAGGTTCAGGATTCAGATGACCTAATCTGGAACAATACAATCATAGTGAACAATATAGGAAATTACAGCAGTTCCAACAATATTTATGGAATAAGCTACTCCCAAAATACTAAGGGAGACCATAAATACAATATCCAGTACAATAATGTGACAACCAATGGCAGATATGCCGTTTCCCTATCAGGCACAGATTCTATGGTTGTTGATTCAATCATTGCAAATAATGTGCTGAATTCTGAAACTTCCAGTGGAAATCGTGCTGTTCGAGTTGGTTCCGGTTACAATAATACTATCCGTAACAATACTGATGGTGTTTTCAGGAATACCTTAAATCAGGATGATTTGCCTGATTGGCTGAAGAATCATAAGGGTTTGATTCCAAGCATTCTAGTTCCTAGTTATTATCGTCCAGATTCAGGTGGTTCTGGATGGACTGATAATGAAGGCAATGGTACTTCTCATAGTGGAAGCGGAAATGCTCGTGGAAATGGTCATGGAAGTCATGATGGTGATGTTTCAGGAAATGGAACAGATTCCAGTAGTGATGCTGTTTTAGGCTCTGATCATGATGCTGCTCCAGGTGTTGGTGGAGATGCTTCTCCAAGCATTAGTGCCGCTAGTCCTAGTGATAGTGGAAGCAGTGCAGCTAACCCTAATGCCTATGAGATTGATGAGCATGACAATGTAGTTAGCAAGTCTTCAGATTATCTCCAATTAGGACTAATTTGTATTGTTGCTTTGCTGTTGTTGCTTGTTGGATATAAGCGTCAGAAGGATAAAGAGGAAGAAGAATAGTTAAAAATTTTTGTTTATGATGGAGTGTTTGCCAAAAAATATCAAATTTAAGCTTCATAATTTTTAGATAATAAACCTCTAAATTTATTAATTTTTTGGCAAATGCTTTCCTTTTTAATTTTTTAATTTTAAAATTAAAGGATCAATTGTTTTTTTAATTTTAAAATTAATAGATTATTGTGATTTATTAATTGTTTTATCTACATTAGCAATTTATAAAATTTAAGATTATAATATTTGTCTAATTATTTTAAAGATTCGATTGATTAAACAATGGTTTCAATTATAATTTTATGTTTTTATAATCTATTGTTTTAATTTAATTGATGGAATTTTTTATTCAAAAAATTGTATAGTTTTTAGGAGGAGTAATTTTATATGGTTGGCACTAACATTTTAACATCTACTTTGGATTTGGTTAGCCAAAGTCTTCAAATCCCTGTAATCATTTTCCTATTGTTGT
>JAZNRM010000217.1:0-16956 GCA_045590695.1 Methanobrevibacter sp. | reverse complement strand
ACCGCTTGGCCTCCGACTTGATTCTCTCATGGCTAAGGTTTGAAATGTGAATAAAGCAGTCAACGCCACTAACTTCAATAAATGCACCATAATCAAGAACTCTCTTCACTTTTCCACTTACAATTTTATTAATAAAAACATTGTCTTTTTTTAATAATTCATGCTTCAAGCTTATAAGATTCCAAGTGCTTCAAGCATAGATTGAAGACCTAAAACAATAATAGCCAATCCTCCAAGGATTTCAATGTAATCTGCATATTTGATAGCCAATTTTGTTCCATAGGTACCAATCAATAGCCATATGAGCACTGCAATGAGACTCAATATGCTTAAAATAATTGGATTTACATGTGCAACAGCACCTTGAGATGCCAAGACTAAGTTTTCTATGTTTCCAAATATTAATAATGCTGTAAATGGAGCATAATCTCTTAAATTCACCATCTTATGCACCTCCTTTTTTGGCTTGGATATTTTTTTTAGCATCCCATATTGCTTTCACACCTAAAATAAATATTGCAAGCCCTCCAATGAATGTTATTATACTTGAATATTGCATTGCAAAATCGGTAGCTACAGTACCAACGAATAACCAGAAAATTACAGCAAATATACTTAATAACCCTAATGTTTTAGGGTCTACACCTTCAACAACCCCTTGAGAGGCAAGTATGAGGTTTTCTATGTTACCAAAAATTATCAAACCTATAAAAGGCATATATTGTTCCAACATATTTTCACCATTTTATTTTTTTTATCATGATTAATTTGTGTCTTTATATTTAAATAATTATTCATTTATATAAAAAAATATAAAAATATTATTAAATTGTTTTAAAAATTAATTAATTAACTTATTTTAGTTCAATGTTTAAGGGTTAATTAGGTCAACTTTATTTCAAGGATAATTGAATGAAAGGTGAGTATATTTCCCCAATTGGGCTGGGGAGTTCTTGATAGTGGAGTTCTTGGAATTTTTAATTTCAAGTGCCATGTTTTTGATAAATAGTTTTATTTTTATATAAAAAAACATATAAATATTATTAGATTGTTCAAAAATTAATTATTAATTCAATTTAGTTCAAAAAATGATCATGATTAATATTAGGTTAGGATATTATGTCATCAAGAGAGGAAAGAAAGGAAAACCGTCAAAGGATTAAGGAAATCTATGATGTTGCTAAGAAGTATAATGTGTCAGAGCTGATTTCTGAATCAAGAAATCCTACAAACCCTTCTCAAGGGGAATATGATGAGGAATTGGATGCTTCAGGTATCAGACTTGCTTTAGAAGAGTTAGGGCCTGCTTATGTCAAATTAGGTCAGCTTTTATGTACAAGGCCGGACCTTGTCGGAAATGATATTGCAGAGGAACTTACAAAGCTTAGGGACAACACCCCTGTCACCCCATTTGAGGAAATCAAAAAAGTGATTGAAACTGAACTTGGCCAGCCATTGGATGAAGTGTACTCTGAATTTGAAGAGGAGCCACTCGGTTCAGCATCAATCGGACAGGTTTACAAGGCTACATTGAAGGAAAATGGTGAAAAGGTAGCTGTAAAGGTTCAAAAGCCAGGTTCATATGAGATTGTCGCAGCTGATGTAAGGATAATGGTTAACTTGGCTGAAAAGGCAGACAAGTACATTACAAAAACAAGAACATTCAATTTGCCTGCAATCGTAAGGGAATTTGAAAGGTCTATCTTCAAGGAACTTGACTATATGGAAGAGGTAATGAACATTCAAAAGATCACCAAAAACTTTGAAGGCCATGATTATGTAAAATATCCTAAGGTATATCCTAAGTTATGTACCAATAGGCTTATCAATATGGAACTTGTTCAAGGGTATAATGTCACTGAGTTGTATGATAATGAGATTGACGGAATATCCGGTAAGAAAATTGCAAATGACATTGTCGAATCCTATTTCAAGCAATTGATGCTTGATGGATTTTTCCATGCAGACCCTCACCCAGGTAACATGATCATCGATGCAGAAGAGAAAAAGCTCTGTTACCTTGATTTAGGTATGATGGGAATATTGAATGAAACTTTCCGTAGTGACTTGGCTCAATTGATATTGCTGCTTTTAGGCGGAAATGCAAACAGTCTTGTCAAGCAATTGCTTTATATGAAAATCATCTCTCCTGAGCAAGATACTGAAGAATTAAGAATGGATATTGAAGATTTAGTAAATCGTTATATAGGTGCTGATTTGGATCAGATGGATGGTGTTTTGGAGAAGTTAATCAACACAATGATCAAGCATGGAGTCACACTTCCAAGAGAGTTCGTTATGATTGGAAGAGGAGTTGCACTTATTGAGGATATAGGATATAATCTGGATAAGGACTTCAATATTGGAGAGGCACTTCAAAGATTCTCTAAAAAATTAGTCGTCAATAAGTTCAATCCTGTGAATGTTGCAAAAGGAAGCTATGACTATCTATTGGATGTTGAACATTTAATGAAGGATTTGCCTGATAGGATTAACTCCACTCTCACTAAAGTGGAAAAAGGAGAAATAAAAGTTAATTTGGAACTTAAAGGATTGACTGAACTTAAGAATCAACTTTCAGCATCACTTATCATATCTGCACTTATCATTGGTTCATCATTGGCTATCCTATCAAACAGTGGACCAAAAATGTGGGACACTTCTGCAATTGGTCTATTCGGATTCCTATTAAGTGCAGTTTTAGGATTTTATATAGTTTTAAAATACATTATATTTGATAAATAGATTTTCATACAAAATTCACAAATCAATTCTTAAAGGAGGTTTAATATGGGAATTAAAAGCGCAGCAAAAAAAGTCGGAAAAGCAATTATCTTCATGAAACTCTTTGAAGAGATAAAGGCTAATAAAGAGCCATTAGAAGCAGATATTGCTAAATTGAAAGAAATCATTGAAGAATGGAAAGCAGAAGCTCCAGAAGACAAGACAGCTATTTTGGCTTCAATTTTGGTAAAGGCTCAAGAGGGCAATGTTGAAGATGCTAAAGCAGAATTTGAACAGGCTAAAGCTGAATACCATGTCGAAGATGAAGACATTCTCCCATGGTTTGAAAACCAAATTGAAATCATTGAAGCTGAAAAGGAAGCAGAAGCTGAAGCTGAAGAATAATTTATTTTTAAATTTTTTTTCTTCATTTTTTCTTTTTTTTATTTTTATTATTTTTAATTAATTTTTTACTAATTTTTTTATTTTTTAATTATTTTATAAATCTTCTTCTAATTAATTTTTAAAACCTTTTCAGATATTAGATCTTTTAAAAATAGCTATTTTTAATATGTAAATAAAATTTTGAAAAAAAGAAATTAAAATGCCTTAATTCAATAAGGCATCTCTTGTTTTAATTTTAAAATTAATTTTAAATTATCTTTTGACTTTTACAGTTCTTTTAATGCTGTATTTAAGATAAGACATTTTTACAGTGTATTTTTTACCTGCTTTAAGCTTTTTAAGCACGCTTTTTTTGATTATGACTTTTGCAATTCCTTTTGAGTTGGTTTTAGCATAATAATTTTTGCCTCTAAATCTGAATTTGATCTTCTTGTTTTTAAGCAATGCTTTTCCTTTAGTAAGCTTTACAGTTAAAGTGAGTTTTTTAGCAGATTTTTTCACTGTTTTGTTTTTTGAAGTCAATTTAATGTAATTGTAAATGCAGTTTGAACAGGTTCCACCTAATACATCTCTGCCAGATGAACTTGCCTTATTGGCAGTGAAATTGCATTTATTCACTTTCAAACGTTTCTTATCAGATGCAACATTTAAGAATCCGTATATTGCCCCTCCTTTTTTCGCAGTGTTTTTGCTGAAGGCGCAATTTGTGATATTTCCAGAGTAGTATTTGATCTTTGGAACCCAAGTCTTGTTTATGTAGCTGCCGCTTTGCTCATGGCATCTGAAGTAAACTGCCCCACCATTTTTAGGTGCTTTATTACTGCTGAATTTTGAATTCTTTAAGACAAGATTCTTATTTGCAAACACTGCTCCTCCATGTTCATTAGCTTGGTTTGAATTAAATGTGCATGAATTGATGTTTAAGTGAGTGAATCCATAAATCGCTCCTCCACCACGGCCCTTTGCAATATTGTTGTTGAAAATGCATTTGGATACATAGTTTGTTCCATAGCTTAGATTAATGGTTAATGTAGCATTGAAAACGAATTCCATTTCCCCTTCAGGAGTTCTATCCACATAAATTTTCTTGAAGAAGTCAACGGCTTTGTCTATGGAAAATGTCAATACAGCTCCACCATCCCCTCCTGCAGTGTTCTTGGTGAAATTTGAATTCTTTAAGTTCAAGTGCCCTACAGAGTTTATAGCTCCACCACAATATTTAGCGTAGTTATTTGTAAAGACGCAATTGTTAACGGTCAAATTACCATAATTGAATATTGCTCCACCGTAAAGGTCGGTGTTTCCGTTGGTGAATTTAATGTTGTTCAATACAACATAATTGTTATCAATAAGGCCGTATCTCACTAATAATATTCTTGACTGGGATAAACCATCTAATGTATGACCATTACCGTTTATTGTCAAGTTCTTGTTTATTCGGATACCTCTTTTGCTAAAATCCTCATCAAAAGCGTAATCCTTTTCCAATGTTATTACAGCTCCCTCTTCTGCGTCATCTATCTTCTTTTGCAATGCAGAAAAAGTTCCATCATCCTCTGATGAGTCTCCAATAAGGTTTTCATTTGAGGATTCAGCTAGGCTTTCCTCTAGATTTTCAATTGAATTGCTGTCATCAACAGCAATAATTTCACTGTCCTCCATTGTGATTGCTACATCATCAATCTCATTTGCCGAAACGCTTGCAATAGAGAATAGGCAAATGAAAATGCATATAATCAGAAGGCTTTTTTTGAATTTCATATTTTTCCTCATTTTCTTTATAATCAAATAATTTTCATATTCTCCTAAAACAATCCGCTTTCCTCTAGTTTCTCTTCAAAGTAATGTGAAGGCTTATCTAATTTTTCCTTAATGATTACTGCAGCGGTAATTGTTAAACATCCAATAGCTAAAAGTATGATCAATGCTGGGATGTAGTTTGACCAAACAACACCAAGCTGTGCTTCACGGACCAATGTAATTCCATATGTCATAGGCATGTACGGATATAATACCCTGAAGAATGGATGCATGATTTGAATTGGATAGATTCCTCCAGTTGCTGATATTTGAAGAACCAAAAGGATAACTCCAATAGCCTTTCCAACTGTACCGATTGCAGAAATGATTGAGTAGATTAAGATCATGAATATTATCGATACCAGTATGCAAGATGCAATAAAGAGTATTGGATTTACAATTTGAATTCCGAGAAGATAGCATCCACCTATTGTTACGCATGCTTGAAGTATGCTCATTATAATGTAAATCAATAGCTTACCGAAGTACATTTCAAATGGGGAATATTTGGTACCTTGACTGGTTCCTGGCTTCATCATTACACAAGTGATTACAGCACCTACCCACATGGATAATACAAGATAGAATGGAGATACATCAGAACCGTATGAATTCACAGAGAATAGCTCGTTTCTTTCCAATTGTACAGGAGAAAGGAAATAATCTCCAAGAGTGTCTTCATCTATACCTGTGATTCCACCGAGAGTGTTTGCAGTGGATCCTAATGAACTGGATGCTGCAAACAATGCATTTGTTGCACCATTGGAAAGTAGGGATGCTCCAGATGCAAGACTCACTGAACCTTCTGCCAATTTACTGCTTCCTTCAGCTACTTGAACTGTACCATTTGCAAGTTGGCTTCCTCCATCAGCTAACTGATTTGCACCATTTGCTAACTGTTTTCCTCCTTCAGCAACTTGGCTGCTTCCATTAGCAAGCTTAACGTTTCCTTCGGCATAGTCTTTTATTGGACCATCCGGTATTAGTGATGGGTCAACCGCTGCTGACAATTCCTCTGAACCTTTTTCCACTTGGGACGCACCATCACTCAATTGGTCTGAGCCTTGCTTTAATTGTGATGCACCATCATTTAGTGCAGATGCTCCAGATTTAACCTGATTAGCACCATCTTTAACTTGGCTTTCACCGTTTTTCACTTGGTTTGCTCCTGCTTGAACTTTTGCATTACCTGCTTGAAGTTGTTTTCCACCGTTTGCTAGTTTTTTAGCTCCTTCAGCAAGACCTGCCTGCAATTCACCAAGTTTTTGATAAGCTGCAATATCTATGATTTCAACTATTTTTGCATTAAGTGAGGTATAGACCGCATTGGCACCGGAATCAGTCAATTTAGTTGCTACAGGGTTTGTTTTCATATTGACAATGTATTCAAGCTTTGCTTGTTGGGGATTGTCACCTGTGATTGAAACAATGTTTTCACTCAGGTTTTTGGGTATGACAATTCCCGCATAATAGGTTCCGTTATACACACCCCTTCGCAAGTCATCTTCTGAAACGAATGTCCATTTGAATTTATCATTTTTCTTTAAGTCTTTTACAAGTTCCTTTCCAACATTTATGTCCTTATCATTGAATGATGATCCCTCATCGAGGTTAGCTATTGCAAATGGAACATCACCAGTGTTTCCATAAGGATCCCAACATGCCTGTATGTTCAAAAGGGCATAAAGTGAAGGAAGAATAATTACTCCAATGAGAACAATCAATACAATAGGATTTGAGAACGCTCCCTTGAAGTTTTTCTTCATGATTTCTGCAATCATCATAGGGTCTTTTCTACTCATCTTTTTACCTATTAAATTTTTTGGATATATATTATTTTATATTTTTTAATATAAATCATTACCATAAAAATATTCATTTTTTTCTTTATAACTATGTTATTAGTTTTATTCTAATTTTTTTTTAAAAATATAGTCATTTTATTTTTTACCCATGAATTCAATAGATTTAAATCATATTTCATCAAAATCTATAACTGAAAATTAATAATTTTTAAAAGATTTGGCATTTTTATTTAATGAGGTGATAAAATGAACCTTGAGGATACAATATACAAAAGACAATCTATTAGATCTTATGATGATGCACCACTTGAAAAGCAGACACTTGATGAGATAAGGGATTTCATTGACAATGCAAAGGAATTGAATCCAAACATAAAATGGAGTTATGAAATCCTTCCAACAGAGAATATCTCTACAATGATGAGATGGAAGGCACCTCATTACATAGCTATTTTCAGTGAGGAAAAGGAAAATTACTATCAAAATGTTGGATTTATTTTCCAGCAAGTGGATTTGTTTTTGCAAAGCAAGGGAATAGGGACCTGTTGGATAGGAATGGGAAACCCTAAAAATTTTGAAAATCTGGATAATGATCAAAAATTCATTATAATCATATCAATCGGTAAGCCAAAAGGCAATTTATACAGGGAAATTGACCAGTTTAGAAGAAAAAGCCTTGATGAAATATCAGATAAGGCAGATGAAAAACTAGCCCCTGCACAGTTTGCACCATCCGCTTCCAATACGCAGCCATGGTACTTTACACACAACGATGATGGCAGTTATGACTTATACAGAGTGAAACTTGGAAGACTTAGAAACAGATTCTATAAAAAGTGGAATCAGATTGATACAGGAATAGCTTTAGCACATCTTTATGTAGCAAATGAGGATAGCTTTAGATTCTACATGAAAGACAATCCAAAAGAGCTCAAAGGATTATTCTATGCTGGAAGCTTTGAGATTTAATAGCTATCTTTAGCTATTTTTCACACTTTTTACCATCTGGATTATCTTATTTTACTTTTTATTTGGCTATTTTTCACACTTTTTACCATCTGGATTATCTTATTTTACTTTTTTTAGCTATTTTACCATAAATAAGGAATTAGTTTATATTTTACCTTTTCCTTATACTCTTTATATCCAATCAATTCATTCTCTAATACCTTTTCTTCATTTCTTATTCTAAAAATGATTATTATTGGATAAACCAACATTACAATGAATGAGAATATTGAATCCAATACCAAGGGCATTGACAGGAACAGAAATATTGTGGAAGTGTACATTGGATGCCTTACAATGCCATATAAACCGCTGTCAACCACTTTTTGGTTTTCACTCACTTCAACGGTTCGTGAAAGGTATTCGTTTTCTCTCAACACTTCCGCATACATGATATAGGCAAGCAGGAATATGGCTGAAGCGATTATAATCACCAAAGTTGGAAGCTTGAACCATCCTAATCTAAAGTTAAGGCCAGCTAAAATGAAAGCAAGCAGGAATATTATTCCACTAACTAATATAACTGTTTTCTGTTCATCTTCCTCTTCCTTTGCATTCAATCTCCTTCTTAAAAGATCTGGAGACTTGAAAAGCATGATTATTCCTGCAAAAAACATAGGAATAAATAGCAATGCCATAAACAGCCATCCATTAGGATAATCTAAGGTTCCAGCAGGAATGAAAAGAAGCATGCATATGATTATAAAACCAATTAGGAATTTGCTTAAAGCTTGAAAAAATAGTTTAGTATCCATCATATCACCGAAATTTACTTTACACTAATTCATTTATTTTTTTAATCTAATAAATTTTGAGTTTGTGGAATGATTATATATTTTTAGGATAATAATAAAATATAAGGTATCAAATAATATTTTTTAGAAAATTAATGATTTAACTGATTCATATGAAATGGAAAATTGGAAATGTTGAAATAGATAATCAGATAGCTTTGGCCCCTATGGCAGGAGTATGTGACTTCAGCTTTAGAACCATTGTAAAGTCAATGGGATGTGGGCTGATTGAAACCGAAATGGTTTCAGACAAGGCTATTATGTATGGCAATTGGAAGACCAAGGAAATGCTGTACATGACTGACTATGAACATCCAATTTCACAACAGATTGTCGGCTCAGATTTGGAATCACTGACATTTGCATCAAAGTACATCTGGGAGAACACTGATGTGGATATCATTGACATTAACATGGGATGTCCTGTAACTAAGGTGACAAACAGGTCAAAGGCAGGATGCGCTTTGATGAAAGACCCGGATAAGGTAAAATCTATTGTAGAATCTATTGTAGACATTGTACCGATTCCAGTGACTGTAAAGCTCAGAAGCGGTTGGGATAAAAACAGCATAAATGCAGTGGAAATAGCACAAATCGTTGAGGATGCAGGTGCATCAGCAATTACAGTTCATCCAAGAACAAAGGATCAAGGATACTCCGGAAAGGCAGATTGGTCCATTATAAGTAAAGTCAAGGAAAATGTGAATATTCCCGTTATTGGAAATGGTGACATCAAGTCATGTTTTGATGCAAAGAGAATGCTTGATGAAACAAATTGTGATGCAGTCATGATTGGAAGGGCGTCACTAGGAAATCCATGGCTTATAAGGGATTGCGTAAACTATCTTGAAGATGGCACACTTCCATATGAAGTAAAAATGGAAGAGAGAATGGAAACACTCAAAAAACATATAGATATGCTCATTGAAGTCAAGGGTGAGGAATTTGCAATTCCAAAAATGAGATCTCAAGCTGCATATTACGTTAAGAAATTGCCAAAAACTATCGAATTAAAGCAGCAAATATTTAAAATGAATACAAAAGAAGATCTGTTTAATCTATTGGATGATTATGTAAAATCAGTTGAAAAAGAGTAACGAAATAAAAAAGAAAAAATTTGTTCAAACTTTTTAAAAGTTTGAACTAGTAATAGACTTTAACTGCCTCATCGACATCATCATGAAGACCTAATGCTGCAAGTGCACCTACTTTTCCTTGGTCTCCAGTAACTGCAATTAATGGAATGTCCAACTCTTCTGCAAGCTTTTCAGCAGTTTCAACATCCATCATGCCGGTTTTTGTAGCCATTGCATATTCTCTAAGTTCAGGTGGGATTCCTATTCCTTCAAGAATAGCTATTGCAGTCTTATCGGATAATGTGTCATGCTCAAGGATTTCAATAAGTCTGTTGATCAATCTTTCCTTATCTTCAGCCATTACAGCAAAGGTAAGTGCAATTGAAACACAGTTTTGAGTTTTGTGAGGATTATGTGGGAATAACTGAACGATAATATGGTCAAGATACTCGAATCCTTCCTCTTTCAATTGAAGGCCAATGTTATGAGCCATAGTCCAAGTTGCTCCTGCATCCTTAACGTCTGTGTCATCTATTCCAATGACTAATTTCTCGTATTTAGGAGTTACAACAGTAGCTTTTCCTTCCTTACTGCCTCCACCAACTTCAAGGACATCTACGTATTTGACACCTTCTCCCATACCTCTGCACATTCCAGCGCCTACACCAGCGCCAGCAAGGCCTCCGTGGGTTACCTTAACTTCTTTTGCCTCTTCATCAATTGCAACTTCTTCAATTCCAGCAGCATTGATACTTGCCTTAAGGTCTATTGGCTTTTTGCCTACTTTACAGAGGTAGGTGTGCTTGTTCCCATCTCTTTTAGCATCAATGATAAGTTCACTGCTGTGTTGGTATTGATAAAGCAACCAGTTGGAACCGCTTGGGCATGGGTGGTATTCAATAAGTTCTACAATATCTCCATCAGCCATTGTAATGACTTTTTCGTATGGAGCAATCCATGGGTCATCAAATTTTTCCTTTAACTCATCAGGTTTTAAAATTGCCATATTATCATCTAAATATAAACTTTAAAAAATAATAGAATTGAAAATACTATATCGAATCGATAGTTTTTATAAAAAAAGTTTAAAGAATTCATTTAAGAATTCTTTATTAAATTTAAATATCCTGTAATCTGTCACACATTTTAACAGCTGCTTCAACAGCGTTTTTACCATAGCTAACTCTTCTGTGTGCATCTAATCTGGTCATACCAGGACCGCTGATACCAAGGGAAATTGGTTTACCCCATTCTAAGGATAAGTCAGCAATTTTACGGGATGCATGTTGAGCTACGATTTGGTCGTGATCGGTTGCACCTTCAATTACAGTACCTAAAGTGATTATGCAGTCAAGGTCAATTTTGCCTTCTTGGTCTGCTTCAGTTAATTTCTTGATTGCAAGTGGCATATCGAATACGCCAGGAACCATTACAATTTTTGTAATTTCACAGTCACGAACTTTAGCTTCTGCTTTTGCAAGTTCTAACATCATATGAGTAATATCATAGTTAAATTCTGCAACTACTGCACCAATATTATATTTTACCATTTTTTATCCTCCACATTAAAATTTTCTTGTAATTGATTAGATTTAATTTTTTATTTTCATTTACCATTTTCATCATGAATTATTCTTGATTTAGAGTACATATGCAATGAAAGTAGCCACTGCACTGAAGACCATAATAAAAATAATAAACAATGCTGCAAATTTTACTGCGTCCATTTTAAATCTCCTTTTTTTAGATAATAAAATTTTGTAATTTTAATCTTCTAATATTTTTATATATTAATGTAATTATTTATAAATGTTTTATATTATTTAATATTTTTTAAATTTTTAATATTTCTTTTAATAAAAAAAATTCAAATTGGAAAATCAAATCAGTATTCCGGATTTTCCTTTTTGAAATCAGAATAATTGTCATACTTTAAGACATCCAGGAAGAACTTTTTCTTCTTTGGGCCTAAATTATCCAAGTAGTCTTGGTAGTACTCAGTCTCTTTAATTTTTTTGTAATCTTCTTTTATTAGATTGAAAAGAGGTTCCTTAGAATCTTCTGTAATGTCCATAAGTGCCATTCTCGGGCCATTGATCTTGTAGGCTAAAAGGTCGAACTTATAGTCTTCATAGAATCCATTGTCAATCATTCTTCTCATAAGTTCGCATCCTGCTTCAACAGTGTCCAAGTAGTTTGCATCAACCACATGAGTTATTGAAAGATTATGCTTTCTTCTGTAATAGAAATGCTTTCTGATGATTGAAATCCTTTCTGCCTTAAGATAGACATAAAAGAAGAATGGCATATCCTCAAAGTATATCCCTTCTGGAAAGCTTGCGTTAATTGATTTTAAAAAGCTGTTTCTATAAATCTTTTGGCAACTGCTTACAGATAGGTCAAATAGGAAATCCTTTGTTTTATCAGGTGAAAATACCACATCATCAAAACTTTCATCAAGATTATTCAAGTTAAACCAATCGTTTTCATAGACTCTTCCAGTCTCATCATCGTAATTGATCATCTGATACATGGTCATATCTGTATCCTTAGCCTTCGCTTCATTGTAAGCTATTTCAAAGGCATCTTCTGTAAACCAGTCATCACCATCAAGAAAAGTGACATATTCTCCTTTAGCTATTTTCATACCCTTATTTCTGCTGGCACCAAGGCCGATGTTTTCCTGATCAATGACTACTATTCTGTTGTCCTTATCTGCATAGTTATTGATGATGTCTAATGTGTTATCAGTTGATCCATCATTGATAATGATAATTTCTATATCTTCCAATGTTTGATTCACTACACTTTCAATGGCTTTACTAATGAATTTCTCTTCATTGTATGCAGAAAGAATAACAGATATTTTTGGATTGGTCATTTAATTCACTTATTTTTTATGAGTATTAATTTTAATTCAATGCATTGATTATTGCTTCAGCCACTTCACTAGTGCTTGCATTTCCTCCAAGGTCTGGAGTTAAGCTTTTTCCCTCTTCCAAGACAGCAAGTATTGCATTATTAAGTCTTTCTTCAGCTTCATATTCTTCCAAATAGTTTAGCATCATGCAGGCTGATAGAAGCATGGCCATAGGATTTGCAATTCCTTGACCTGCAATGTCTGGTGCAGAACCGTGAACAGGCTCAAACAATGCTCCATCCTCTCCAATGTTACCGGATGGGATCATGCCTAATCCTCCTACGAGACCTGCTCCCTCATCTGAGAGGATATCTCCAAACAGATTTGTGGTAACGATCACTTCAAAGCTTTCAGGCCTTGTGATTAGATACATTGCAGTGGCATCCACATAGAAGTCTTCCACTTCTATTTCACCCTCATAGTCTTTAGCCACTTCGTATAGTATTTCCTTGAATAGCCCATCGGTGACTTTCAAGACATTTGCCTTATGGACTCCAGTGACCTTGGACTTGTTGTTATTTTTAGCATATTGGAAAGCGTAATCGATAATCCTTCTTTCAGCTTTCTTGGTGATGATTCTTCTAGCTATTGCACCTTCTTCAGTATATTCCTCTTCCTTAGCAATATACATTCCTTCAGTGTTTTCCCTAACTATCATAAAGTCAAGGTTATCAAAAAGGGCATTGGTGTTTGGATATGATTTCACTGGCCTTAGGTTTGCAAAAAGGTTCAATTCCTGTCTAAGCCTTACAATAACATCTGCTGCAGTTTCTCCTGCAGCTCCAAAAAGACATGCATCTGCACTTTTTGCAAGCTCAATTGTTTCATTTGGCAAGGCTTCACCATTTTTTTCAAGACATTCGTCTCCAGCTTCACCGTAATTGAAATTAAAGTCAATATCCAATGAATTCAATACACTTATGCATGCATCCATAACTTCTTTACCAATCCCATCTCCTGGAATTACAGCAATATTATACATTTTTTAACCTCATTGATGATTAATAGTAAAAATAATAATTTTCTAAAATAGTTTTTTAAATAATTTTTAATAATTTTTATATAATTCTTAGATAATTTTTAGAAAATTCTTTAGAACAATTTATAAGAAAATTATATGTAATTTATTCGTTCTTCTGATTTTTTAAATAATTGATTAAACCACCTGATTCAAGGATTTCAAGCATGAATGGAGGTAATTTCTTAAATTTAATTTCCTTTCCGCTTTCTGAAATTATCAATCCATTTTCCATATCCACTTCGATTTCCTCACCATCTTCAATAAGTTCAGACACTCCAGGGGCTTCCAAAAGAGGAACTCCTACATTTGTTGCATTTCTATAAAAGATTCTTGCAAAGGATTCAGCTATTACAGCAGATATTCCACATCCCTTAATAGCTATTGGAGCATGTTCTCTGCTTGATCCGCATCCGAAGTTTGTTCCTCCAAGAATGAAGTCTCCCTCATTCACTTTTGACTTAAAGTCGGATACCAATCCTTCCATGCAATGCTCTGATAACTTTTCCTCATCAGTGTAAATCAAGTATCTTCCTGGAAGAATAATGTCTGTATCAATGTCATTTCCAAATTTCCAAACTTTTCCTTTCATCTTATTCCTCCTTAGGTACAGCAATTCTTCCTTCAATAGCTGACTGTGCAGCCACTTTAGCAGAAGATAGGTAAACCTTTCCTTCCGGACTTCCTTGTCTTCCCTTAAAGTTTCTGTTTGATGTTGAAAGACTTACCTCATCAGGTCCGATAAGGCCTGTATGGCCACCAAGACAAGGTCCGCAGCATGGTGCTGAAACAAGTGCTCCTGCTTCTACAAATATCTTGATTAGCCCTTCATCCAATGCCTTTAGGTAAGTTTCCTTAGAGGCAGGAATAACCAACATTCTAAGAGCATTTGCTATCTTGTTTCCTTTCAATATCCTTGCAGCATCTCTCAAGTCTTCGATTCTTCCATTTGTGCATGAGCCGATAAAGACCTGATCGAGTTCAACATCATCAAGCTCGCTTGCAGGCTTTACATTATCCACATTATGAGGACAAGCTATTTGAGGTTCAAGCTCGCTTACATCAATATCCATAATTTCAAGGCTTGGAGAATCAAGGTCACTTTTAAGGTTTGATTTTTCAATAAATGCCTTAAGCCTATTCTTGTTTTCACCGCTTACGCGGTCTTTAAGGTAATCATATGTCTTTTCATCTGGCTCTATAAGGCCAGTTTTTCCTCCCATTTCAATTGCCATATTTGATAGAACCATTCTATCTGAAATGTTCATGTTGGAGATTGTCTCTCCTGCAAATTCGCATGACTTATAGGTTGCGCCATCCGCTCCAACTTGACGTATGATGTTCAAGATTACATCCTTTGCTGATGTGTTCTCTTTAAGATTGCCTTCAACATTGAATCTGATTGTTTCAGGTACCTTAAACCATAACTGTCCTGTAGACAAGACCATTGCCATATCTGTAGATCCGATTCCAGTTGCAAATGCACCGAGAGCGCCATATGTACATGTATGTGAGTCTGCACCTACAATAACGGTTCCAGGTATAACATGGCCTTTTTCAGGCAAGACTTGATGACAAACCCCTTCCTTTACATCGTAGAAGTTTTCAATATTCTGTTCCTTTACAAATTTTCTCATCAATATATGGTTATTGGCGGAATCTAAAGAATCTGCTGGAACTTGATGGTCAAATGGAATCACTATTTTAGAGGAATCCCATACCTTTTCAGTTCCTATTTTTTCGAATGATTCAACTGCGAGAGGGCCAGTCAAATCATGCATCATAGCTATATCGATATCTGCCATGACAATGTCGCCAGCTTCAGCTTCTCCTTTGCCGGAAGCTCTTGCAAATATCTTTTCAGCAATTGTTGACATATTTTCACCTCATTTAAAAAGAGTTAATGATAGTTAGTTAGAATAATTAGACTATTTTTTGCATTCATACAAATTTCAATAATTTCATCCATTTATTTCCTTATTTGTTGTATTTATACAAGTTTCCATAGTTTATTAAAGTAATGTCATCTGGCACTTCCTTGATTATGTTTTTAGTGTCAAAGATGATTTTTGATTTCATGTTTTTGGATAATCTTTCATAATCCAAGTCCTTGAATTGGTCATGGTCTGTTAATATCAAAACCAATGAGGAATCTTTAGTTGCTTCATCGAAATCGAAGTAATCCGGATTGTCAAAGTGTGGGTCATGGATAGCTATTTCGTATCCTGCTGCCTTCAATCCAGTGATTATTTCAAATGCAGGGCTTTCTCTTGCATCATCAGTATTTCCCTTATATGCCACTCCAAAGACTGAGATCTTTTCTGCATCCTTATCAAGCTTGGATAGTATTTTGCCGGTGTTTTCAATTACAAATCCTGGCATGCTGTTGTTTGTATCCCTTGCCAACTTGATTATCTTAGCGGTTTCAGGTGCCTTTGCATAAATGAAATAAGGGTCAATTGCAAGACAATGTCCACCTACGCCAGGGCCTGGGCTATGGATATTCACTCTTGGATGCTTGTTAGCCATTTCAATAACATCAAGTGCATTAACTCCGATTTCTGCACCTATCTTTGCAAGTTCATTTGCAAGTGCAATGTTCACATCCCTAAATGTGTTTTCCATACATTTGGACAATTCTGCAGTTTTCGCTTCAGTTTCAATTATTTCCCCTTCAACAAAGGTTCTGTAAACATCCGCTGCCTTACTGCTACACTCTTCTGTTATACCACCTACGATTCTGTTGTTGTTTACCAATTCTTCCATGATTTGTCCAGGGAGAACTCTTTCAGGGCAATGAGCAAGGTACAAATCCTCTCCAATTACAAATCCTTCATTTTCAAAAATTGGCTTTATTATTTCATCAGTGGACATAGGAGCTATTGTAGATTCAATGATGACAACATTTCCCTTATTCAAAACAGGCAAGATGGATTGACATGCGGATATCACATAGCTTAAGTCACAGCTTAAGTCCTCTTTCACATAAGGTGTAGGAACTGTAATTATGAATGTGTCTGCCTCTTCAGGCTTCAATGAAGCGTGATAGTGTCCTTTTTTAACAGCATTACTAATTGCTTCTGTAATTCCCGGCTCTTCAATATGAGCTATTCCTTGGTTTAACTTATCGACAATTTCCTCATTCACATCTACTCCAAGGACTTCACAGCCATTCTTTGCAAACAATGCGGCTGTTGGCAATCCAATGTAACCTTGACCTACAATACAAATTTTCATAAATATCGCCCTGATTATCTTTTTTATAATTGATTAAAATTATTTTAAATTATTATTCTTTTAAATAATCATTTTTTAAGTGTTAAAATTATGTTAAGGTATATTTTTTTAAAATATTAACAGTTTATACGATTTTATTTATGATTTTTATTTAATATAAATATTTTAT
>JAZNRM010000216.1:0-3209 GCA_045590695.1 Methanobrevibacter sp. | reverse complement strand
ACTCCTTGGCTCACAGAACGACATGGCTACGATCCGACTTTCTATTCATTGCTCTTCAAGGATTCAACCATATTTACCTTCTTGATCTTTCTTGAAAATGCCAAGTTAACAAGAACAGACAATCCAAAGGTAATCAGGAAACTAAGAACGAAGTTCAATAAGTAAATGTTGATTGGGAAGCAATACTCATCCCCAGTTGAGCCCATCATGATTCCCATCAGGATATAAGCTCCTGGAATAGCTAAAATAAATCCAATGGTTGAGAACCATAGGTTTTGAGTGAGCAAAAGCCTTCTCAAGCTTTTGGAATTGAAACCAAGAACCTTGAGGGTTGCAAGTTCCCTTTGAATCTCAGTAAATGACAATAGGCCCAAGTTATACAATACTACAACTGCCAAGACAATTGCAAAGGTAGTGAGGACACTGACCATCATATCCAATGCTTCAGTCATTGTGTTCCATCCCTTTCTGATGTCTTCACTTGTTGTAATGCTGCTTACACCAGTATAGTTTTTGCTGACATTTTCCTTAGTAAGGACAACATTTGAGCTATAATTGTAATCATCTCCCCCCTCCTTGTCAAATGTCTTTGGAGACATTATCAATCCTTGTCCAAATGGGATGGAATAGGTTTCAGTAATCTCAGAGTCAATCCATTTAGGGTTTCCTGCAACATGCCATCTTACCTTATCTCCGACCTTCAATCCAAGGACTTCAGCCATCTTGTCTGAAATGGCCACTCCTTTAGGATCCAAGCTTATATAGTTTCTATTGGCATCTGTGACCTTGTAATACTCAGAATCGTTCATTACCGTAAGGGTTCCAGTCTTCTTGATTCCCTTGTACTTCAATTCTATGGCCTCTTCCCTGATTCCTTCACCGCCAGTCTCATCCAGAATATGATCCAATTGTGAATCGGTGATGTTTTCCTCCAATATAAGCTTAGAATTGAAGTTATAGATTTGATTGTACTGCCAATCCTCAACATCATTGATTGAATCCACCATTCCAAATGCAGACATTACCAAAAGGGCACATGCAAACACTCCAAAGACACTCATGATAGCTCTGGTCTTGTTCCTTTTTGCATCCCTATAGTTCCATCTTTCATTGAAGCTGAACCTTTTCCATATCTTTGTCCTTTCAATAAGGCCGGAACTTACAAGCTTTGGAGCCTTTGGCCTGATTGTTTCTGCAGGATTCTCATCGCTGATTCCCTTCACTGAAATGTAGCTTATCAATACAGAAGAGACTACCATAAGTGCTGCTACGGCAAAGAAACTGATGTCCCATGAAGGTCCCCAACGAGGAAGAGAATATGTTGAAGACATTGTTGGGTAGAATAGGTACGGTATGGTCAAAGGCCCTATTACAAGCCCAATAGCTGAACCTGTCAAGGACAATACGAATCCATAAGAGAGATAGTGAAGAATTATTGACTTGTTGCTGTAACCCATAGCCTTTAGGGTACCTATCTGCATCCTTTGAGCTGAAATGACACGGGACATGGTTGTAACCAAAGTCAAAAGGGATACAAGAACAAATATTGCAGGGAAGATTCCTGAAAACATTTGATGTTGTGATATCTCATCCTGCAATGTCTTTATTCCAACATTATTGTCACGGTCTACATACTGAACATATGCCTTTTGGCCTAATTTCTCTTCCAATGCAGACTTGAAATCCTTCTCATCCAGGTCATCGTATGCATCAAGAGCTATTGTATTGTACACAATGTCAAAATCAGCGCCTTTAGATGGCATGTATGCAAAGCCCACTTGTGAAAAGTCTGGAAGCAAGCTCCCTTCCTGGATATAATAAACATATTCCGGTGAATACATTATGCCCCTAACTGTTTTAGAGACTTCCTTTCCATCGAACTTTAAGGTGATCTTGTCTCCAATATCCAAATCACGGCCATCTGCAAACCTTTTGTCAATCCAGATTCCTTCCTTATCTTTTGGGTTGAAGTCTTCGCCTTTGAAAAGATAGAATTTAGAGATGTTTTGCTTTCCCTCTACAATATGGAGAGTGATATCAGGGTCTGAAGAGTAGTTGGCAACCGTATCGACTACCATCTCCCTTTGGGCATCCTTGATTTCATCCATGGACTTTATATCGGAAAATACATCATCAGCGATTTCCTCTCCATAAATCCAGCCATCAGCAAGGTTGGTGTCTTCATAATAGCTGCTTGATACCTCCACCAATCCTACAGCTTCACCGCTGATCCCTGTAAATGCAAAGACTCCTATAAGAGCCATTAAAAAAATAGAGAGAAACTGGGCCTTATGATCCTTGAAATCACGTAGCATTTTCCTAAATAGCATTTTCATATTATCACTTTTAAAATGAAAGAATTAGTTACCATTCAATCAAATTTATTATCACTTTTAAAAAGAAAGCATCCTACCATTCGATCAAATTAACATCTAAAGGATTTTCATTGACTGTAACACTTTCAATCTTTCCATTTTTGATTCTAATCAGCTTGTCAGCTGCATCGGCAAGCTTTGAGTTGTGGGTTACAATCACTACAGTTGTATCCTTTTCATGACACTTCTTTTGAAGCAATGAAAGAATCAATACGCCAGTATTGGAATCAAGAGCTCCAGTCGGCTCATCACATAAGAGCATTGCTGGCTCCTTTGCCAAAGCCCTTGCAATTGATACCCTTTGCTGTTCACCACCTGAAAGTTGAGCGGGGAATTGGTTTCCATGGCCTGTAAGGCCTACTGATTCAAGGATCTCATCACCATTAACGTCCACATCTGTGATGTCCTTCATCAATTCAACGTTTTCCTTTGCAGTCAAGTTTGGAATCAGGTTATAAAACTGGAATATGAAGCCAACGCTTTTAGCCCTATACTTGGTAAGCTCATCATCATTGAAATCTACAATGTTTTGCCCATCAACGATTATCTTTCCGCTTGTAGCTGTATCCAATCCACCGAGCAAATTCAATAAGGTGGATTTTCCTGCACCGGATGGCCCTAAAATTACAACGAATTCCCCTTTATCGATTTTAAGGCTTAAATTATCCAATGCCTTCAATTCATGGTCTCCGCTTTTGTAGATTCTAGATACGTTTTCAAATTCTATCATTGTTGACATGTCAACCCTCTAAAAAAATGATTAAGCAAATGATTATTATCAAATCAAATATTATCAGCATATAATTTATATTTTAAATTATATAAATATTTAGG
>JAZNRM010000215.1:0-2319 GCA_045590695.1 Methanobrevibacter sp. | reverse complement strand
ATGAAATAAATAATTGAAAAATCTCCATATGGAACAAAAGTCTAATGTGCAATATAGAGCAGAAAAGGAATACAAGAACAGTCGTGAGAAGTTCTTCCTTTTGCTACGCGAAATTATTTCAAATGCTATTCACGCGGTACTAATTCGGGAAAGTAAAGAGAAAAACTATATTCCTGAATTAAACTTAGATGTTGTATTTGATGAAACTCAATGTAAAATAGAGTTAACAGACAATGGAGAGGGGTTTAATGAAAGAAACCGAAAGTATTTTGAAGAATTAGATAAAAAGAACCCTGAAAAAGAAAAACTTAACTTCCATCCTTTGGGGCAAGGCCGTTTAGCAATAGTTTACTTTGCAGATTCTGCAGAGTATGAAACCGTATATAAAGAAGACAATGGTAAATATAACAAAAGAACAATACCATACCCAAGCACTGCTGATGGACTTTTTAGTTTTGATGAATATAAGGAAGAAGCTCCAAATAACACTTATACAAGGTTGACTATTCTAATAAACAAGCAACTTACATTAGGCAGAGCTAAAACTTTCTTCAAGAAATATCATAATTCTGAATTATTTAAACAATGGTTTATTGAGACTTTCTTTCCTTTTATAATCAACAATGGGGCATTGGTTATAAATATTTCATTGAATGGAGATAGTTTTACTATAAAGAAAGATGGTATTGAAGCAGAGACCCAAAAAGAGCTCTTTGAATTAGCTCTATCGGATGATAGCAAATACTCTTTTACATTATGGTTAATTAAGAATAGTAAGCCAATGCATGATGAGAATCCGATCGTATGTTTTGCTAGAAATTTAAGGGCCAGTCTATCCAATGGGCATTTAAGTTACTCTATTGATAACAATGAAGGGCATACTCTATATTTGACATCTAATTTTTTTGATGAATATGTAGACACAAAAGGAGAAAGAATAGATGTATCAGATGATGATATTACATGTATTCAGAATAAGATTAATGAAATCCTTGATAATAAATTTAAGAATGTAATTGAGAATAATAGGAAAGTATCTAAGCGAAATTTGAAGAATTTCCAACAAAAGTACCCTTCTCTTGAGGCATTCGTTGTAGAGAGTAACATTGTTGAAGATAAAAAAATTGTTAACGAAGGAGAAATCATTCAATCTGCAATAAACGAGAAAAGCAGAATAGAGAAAAAATTTTGGAATCAAATAGATAAAGATTCAACTAAAGAAGAAGACAGATTTAGCGATACAGAAGAATGTCAGAAACTTCTAAATTCAAGTTTGCATATCTATGTAAAGCATCGAGAAAGTGTACTAAAACAATTACACACATTGATCCAAAAGTTTAAGGAAGATGGCAGTCCTAAGCCTGAGTTGGAAGCAACTGTCCATGATTTATTTATGAAAAGAGGTACGACTTTGAGTGAATCTTCAAATATAGGTCATTTACATAATCTTTGGATTCTTGATGATAAGTTTACAACTTTTTCAACAAATTTCAAGGCAAGAAGCACAAAGCCAGGGCAGTCATTATCAGATATTTATATTTGGGCAGATGATCCTGAAAGAACAAAACAAATTTTAATTTTTGAGTTAAAGTCCACAACAAAAGCTCATAATGCAGGGAATAAAGAAGAAGGGATGATTGCGCAAGTAAAAAGGTATGCTCAAGATTTTTACAAAGACCCTAATAAAATACTTAATTGGAGGGCGAATGTAGACAAAGTCCAATACCTGGCTATTATTTTAGCACGTAAATCAGACATTGATAAAGAACTAACATCTAATAATGTAGGAAAATATTATTCAATACCGTTTTTGGAAGATTCCTATTATTGTGATGATGAGTTTTCAAAAGATAATAGTCCCAAAAATAAAATGCCTATTAGAATAGAGCTATATTCTTTTGAAGATATTTATGAATTAGCATCCAATAGAAACAACATATTTTTTAAGTTGTTAAAGAAGGAATTTGAATTCAATGAAAACAATGAATAATTCATTTTAATGTGTCTATAACTATAAACACAATGTGTTGTGCTAAAATAATTTTTATATGACCGAAACCAACCGCATAGAATATAAAAGAGAATTGACCTCGGAACTTGATATTGAGAAGGAGGTTGTGGCGTTCCTTAACTATAAGGAAGGGGGGATACATCTATATTGGTATTGATAAAGATGGCTCAACTGTGGGCGTTAGTGATGTGGATGATTGTATGCTTAGGTTGAAAGACCGCATCAAGCATAACATTTCTCCTTCGGCTATGGGACTATTCGATATTGCTGAGGATCAAAAGGATGGACGTAGCATTATCAAGGTTACT
>JAZNRM010000214.1:0-6409 GCA_045590695.1 Methanobrevibacter sp. | reverse complement strand
TATTTTTTGAAAATAAAGGGAAATTTTATATATTTCAAGAATAAAATTAAAAGTTGAAATGATTTTTATAAAAAAGTTTATATTAAATAAAACAATAATAATAAACTAATTAATAAAAACTTTAAAAAATTTACATTATACTGATAAATACATTAAACTAATGACAAATAAATGGAGGGACTAGTATGGTAAATAGAGAAGACTGCGTAATATTTAAACAAGAATACGGAAATGAACTATTAGTTAATCAAGCACACGTTGGAATCAGAACAAAAGAAGATGGAATGATGTCTTTTAACCTCAGAGTTCCTAAAGATCAAATCAACGATATTGAATCATACTTTAAAGGATTTAAAATCCCTGAACCAATTCTCATTGACATTGCATGCACTGGAAATATCCACTGCTACTTTAAGGGAATTTCACCAATCATTGAAAAACCTGAATATTCCTTTATTTCAGTAACTGTTCAAGAATTAAAGCAAGAAATAGTCGATGAAGAACAGGAAATCGGTATTCCTGCACATGAATGTGTTGGCTGTGGTTTACATTAGTTCAATCTTTGAACTTTTTTAAACCTTAATCCAACTTTACTTTTTTTACTTTTTACTTTTATTACTATTATTACCTTTTTTATTGATTTTTTTAATATTTTAAATAAATTTTCTATTTTTAGACAACTGTCTTTTCACACTCTTTTTTAAAGCTTCTCTCATAGAGTTTTATGCACACAAATCCAATGAAAGAACCTAAGATCATACCGATTATTGCACCCAAATAAACTCCAAATATTCCCATTTTAAGTGGAATTGCAAAGATATAAGCAAAGAAAACGCTTAAAATCAATTCTCTTAAAATTGTCAATGCCAATGACTTGAATCCGGAACCTACACCTTGATAAACATATGCTGCAGTTGCTCCGAATGGTATGAAAAGATTATAGAAAACCATTATCTTAAGGACCTCTGCAGTTCTTGAAATCATTTGAGGATTTCCGTTTATGAAATTGAATCCCTCTGAAATCGGATATGCAAAGACAAAGAATATAGCGCAAATGATCAAGGTTATAAGAAAACTGATGAAAGTTGAATAATTGATTGTTGTCTTGAATTTTTCATAATTTTTAGCCCCATATGCAATTCCTGAAACGGTTATTGTAGCAACTCCAATAGCTATGCATGGAAGGAATCCTATGGAAACAAATCTCCATACAACAGTAAAGATAGCCACTTCCATTGTACCCGCAGTTATGAAAATCAAATAATTAAAACAAATTGCCACAATTGAAAAAATCACCTCTTCACAGCTTGCAGGCAAGCTTACTAAAAGAATTTCCTTATAGATTTCCATTTTGCTGTGGTAATATTTTAAGCTTAATTTTATGAAAGTGTCCCTTTTGATTAGATACCAGTAAAGCATCATGAGCAAGTTTGCAAGTGTGGACAATACTGTTGCAATAGCTGCTCCCTTAATGCCCCAATTAAAGTAATAAATGAAGATAGGATCCATTACAATATTTAGTATTGCATTGACAACCAAAGGCACTGCAGCTCTTCTAATATCTCCTTCTGCTCTAAAAAGACTTGAAACAACTGCTGGAAAGAGTATAATATAACTGGTTAAAAAGATAATCATCCCATAATCCATTGCAAGATCAATTACTTCACTGGATCCAAAGAGAATAAGCAAATCCTTTAAAAAGAAAACACCAATCAACAAAATAAGTATGGAAACAATTGATGCAAGTACAATACTGTGCATAGCGGCATTATTAGATTCCTCATATTGTTTGGCACCAATCAATCGTGAAATCAAAGAATTGGCACCTGCACCAATTCCTACACCAACACCAATAATAACCAAGTACAACGGAGACATGAATCCTAAAGCTGCAAGTGGTTTAGAGCCAAGTCCACTTACCCACATGCTGTCAATTAGGTTATTGGCATACATCAATAGCATGGACAAAATTGTGGGATAAGCCAATCTATTAATTGCTTTTTTCGGGTCTCCGATAATTGACTCAATATTCTTATTGATTTCCATAAGATTATATTATGTTCTTATAGTATAAAAAATTAAAAATAGGTAAATAAGATAAGTAGATGTTGAAATGGAAAAATAATTTAAAAATTTTGAAAAATAAGAAAAATAGAATAAAATAAAAGATATTTACTATGTAATCTACATAGTAAACTAATTATTAATTAAAAAAATAAAAAGATACAATTTAATGAATTTTAGCTATTACAGAAATGATACGAGTTAAACTTCTATGCATTTTAATCTCATACCTTTCCAATAATATGAACCCCACATCATTGAGGAGTGAATCGATATCCAATGTATGTGGACTAGCCATCACTAAAAGTGCATCTTTCTTCATACTGTGTTCAATTGATTGGAGGAATTCACTGAAAATTCCAGAAGCTCCTTCACCGCAAGTTGTAGTTGAAATTCCATAAGGAGGGTCTGTAACTACTGCATCAACCTCTTCATACATTTCAAGTTCACGGACATCAACAACATGAGTCTTATAGTCAGTGATTCCAGCATATTCCAAATTGGTTGCAGTACCTTTTTTCATTTTCCAGTCAATATCACAGCCGATTACCTTACATCCAATAAGACCTGCTTCAATAAGGATTCCTCCAGTACCGCAGAAAGGATCAAGAACGACATCTCCCTCTTTAACCCTAGCTAAATTAGCCATGCATCGAGCAAGTTTAGGACTCATGCAACCTGGATGGAAAAATGGTCTCTTATGAGGTTTCATCTCTTCAAAATACTTCTTATTAAGTTGATATTTTCCATAACAGAGATAAACATGACTTTGATGAGCTACAACTCTGATGAATGATTTAGGGTCTGATAAGTTAACTGAAATGTTTTCAGTGCTTGTTAAGATCAAATGGCCTACTCTCCTTTCAGTAGCTACTGTATCTATTTCAGTGTTGAATCTTTTCACTCTGACTGCAAAGTTCTCATCAACGTATTCTGACCAGTCAATAGCTTTGACAGCACTGTCTAAATCCTCATAATCACATTCATCTATCAATTGATGAACTTCATGAGTGTAACCTAACCTTTTTACAAAGATTCTGTAGTAATCATCAAAAACACCCTCATCAAGATTTCTTAAGATAACTAATCCTGGACAAACTATTTCCATTTCTGTCTCTATTTCCTCTATTTCCAAAACTGCTCTAAGTTCAGCCAATGGTAGTTTGTCATGTTCTTGTGATAAGATTAACAATAAATCCATTTTTTATCTCCAATATTTAAATCAATAATAAGTATTTAATAAGCATTATAATAGCCAAATTTTAGCCAATTCCCTTTTATGAATAGCTGGTAATAATGTTAGAAGCAATCCTCTTTTCAAGAATTCCTTAACAAGTATTGATTGATTATCCATATCACCATATTCAGATATTAACTTATCTGCTTGCTTTTCCTTTAGTTTTTCAAAGAAATAGTCCAAATCATCATCGGACAATGTGCACAATGTTTTTTGAACCTTAAACTGATAGGAAAATTCCTTTATGAATCTTTCTTCAAAATCCTTTTGATAAGATTTGAGACAATCCTGTAATATCTTGTTGTCATCATGAGTCTCCTTTTCAAGGTTTAAAGAATTGAAATCCTCTGAATTTAAAGCCTTGATAATGGCATTTTTTGCTATTTCAACCGCTTCAAAACCTATTAATAGGCCACCTCCAGTAGTTGGCTTAACCTGTGAAGCAGCATCACCGATAATCAAAGCTCTGTTTTTAAACAGTTTATTTTCCTTATTATAAATAGGAATCTTGCCCTTATACTTTTCAATTATTTCATACTTTTCATATTGGAAGTCATTCATTAGGAAATCATTTAAGATTTCATTTTGTCTTTTATAATCATAATTTGAAAACAATCCAATTCTAAATATATTTTCACTCACTGGAATTTGCCAAATGAACCCTGGGAATAAATCTCCATATGCGTATAAGTCTACAAAAGACAAATTATTGCTGTCTTCTTCAATTTTAACTAAATATTGGCTTGCACAATAATAATCGAAATCATTCCCAAATGCAGAGGAAACAATTGAAAGAGGGCCGTCTGCACCTACAATAATCTTTGATCTGATGCTTTTTTCAGTTGATTCATTTTGAAATGAGACTTTTCCTTCCATATCATCAATAGCTACAACCTTAGATGACAAATAGGAATGGGCACCGTTTTCAATAGCTCTGTTGTAAAGGAATTGATCCAATGCAACCCTATCGATTATTATAGCTTGGTCTTCTTCTTTAGAAACGCTTAAGCTATGATTTTTACTGTGTAAAACAGCCCCTTTAGCCTTATTCAATATTAATTCATCTGGAAAAGGATTGACATCCAAAACTCTTTTATTGATTATGCCTGCACATTGCAATGGCAATCCTATTACTTTCTTCTTATCTATCAGACAGACATTGATATTCTCTTTAGCCAATTCATAAGCTAAGGTAGAACCAATAGGGCCTGCTCCAATGATAGTGACATCATAATCAAAACTCATAGTTAACCCACATAATTGAAATAAAAGAGTTTATGAAAAACTAAAAATTAAACTAAATTAAAAAATATTAAAATAAAAAATTGATAATTAATTTAAAAATTATTTATCAATATAAAAAATTATCTCCTGAATTTTCTGGAATGCTTTTCAAAGAGATCATCTGAAGTTTTGTTTTTATTATCCTTTCCAGACAATTCCGCACCAGATTCATCCCTATAATGATTATGATCATCATAGTGAGAACTTGAATTGTGTCCAGATCTTTTTCTGGATTCTCTAGGACTCATATACTTATAATCTATCTCACCATCACCAGAGTATGCTCTTGTATGATTTGCATCATAATGATTTGAATTGGAGCCATGCTGATTTCTTGAATTAGATTTCCTATAACTGTCATTTTGCCTATAATCCCTTTGATTATAACTTTCATGACGATTATCATAATGGTTAGGATTATTATAATTATCCCTTAAAGGTCTTGAATCCGGATATCTATGGGAATTAGCATTACGCCTATCAGAGTAGTCATCATAGTATCTGTCATCATAGCCATCATAGCCATCATAATTTCTATCGTAGGCTCTATCATGCCCTCTATGTCCATGATTATAATCGTCTCTAAAGCGATTATCAGCGGATGGTTGGAATTTAATGTTATCATCCATTTCATGCATTGCCTGATTTATAGTGGTATCAAACTCAGCATCAGAGATATCTTCATAAATATCTTCATCCTTATTGCTTGAAAATGGATTAAACCTTGAAAGGCCTCTGGATTTCTTTTCTACCTTTTGAGGCTCTTGGTTATAATCCTCGCCATACTGATTTCTGCCTTGAATGTAATCATCATAATCCCTTTGAGCATCTAGATTACTTTGATGGAATTCCTCATAATTATTTGCAAAGTATTTGTCAGGATTTCTTGAATAAGAGTCTTTGATAGCACCGGAATACTGATGATGATGTGAGTCAGGTCTCCTTCTGGAATCATATTGATTATTGTAATCATTTCTAGGAGCCCTGCTTTCTCTATAGTTCCTATCTCTTGAATAATCATCATAATCATAGCTGCCATAATCATTATAACTGTTATAATCATCATAATATGGATCATTGGAGCCATAAGGAGAATCATAATTGGAATTGTAATTTGAGTTATAATTTGGATTGTTTCTGGATCTTTTAGCTTGGCGTCTTATTTCTCTAAGTTGTCTTTTACGCTCTTTAGCATCAACCAGTTCCAAATCATCCAAGTCTTCCATACGTCTATAATGGCCAGGTTCATGATTTGGCCTTATTGGATTGAAATCATCATCATAAATATTGCGACGCATTAAATGGGTTCCTCTCATATTCTCGAAAATGATGTCTTCAATCTTTTTAGGGCTGGAAACGTCCTTTAATTCCATATCCTTTCCATCATAAGCGCTGTATAAGGTAATAGTGCCTACAGAAAATATCTTTCCTAAAAGACTTTGGGAACGGCTAACATCCTGAATAGTGTTAAAAGGCATATAGTTTTTCTTTTGCAAAAGTATGCCCTTTTCAACAATCACCCTGCTTTCAGTGATTGTATACTTGATTGAAGTCCAAATTAAAAGCTTTAAGATGATGTATAACAATACAATCATTATTAAGATAAAGACAGCTATTGCAAAATAACGTGTCATTGGAACTTTAGTTGACTCAATCAAATAGACATTCATGTTCCCAATGTATTGAATTCCAGCAGAATACAAGAAAAATAAAAATCCCAACACAAACATTGATATTAAAATTCCTTTTGAATAGACAAAAATATTAGGCTGTGCTTCGTATAATATTTTTTCATGAAATTCTTCTTTTTTATCTTTACCAAAC
>JAZNRM010000213.1:0-1586 GCA_045590695.1 Methanobrevibacter sp. | reverse complement strand
ATTTTATTTTTAAAAATATTCAATTCTTGAAAATTTCATCTTTTGAAATGTTATTTTTAGAAATATTCCATATTTTATAAGAATTAAATTTTTTAAATTATTAATCATTCAGTTGTGATAGTATTATTGAATGGGTTATTAAGATTGGTGGAAGTTTATTCCCAAGGAAAGCTATTGAACTTGCTAATGCATTGGAAGGTGAAAACTGCCTGTTTGTTATTGGCGGTGGAGAGTTTGCCAATCTGATTAGAAAATACGATAATGAGATTGAATTCTCAGAGGATGTAACCCATGAAACAGCTATTGATGCGATGGACATCTTAGCTAAATTGCTGAATGATAAATTAGCATTTACAGAAATCAGCTATACTATAGAAGAAGCAAAAAGCATTTCTGACTTGAATAAGATACCAATTATGTTTTGTTCCGATATCCTAAAGGAAAACGAGCCATTTGCACATTCATGGGATGTGACAAGTGATTCAATTGCAGCATACATTGCAAGCCTTTTGGATGCAAAGCTTTTAATAGCAACAAATGTAAATGGTATATATACAAAAGATCCATCCTTAAGTGGGGCGGAACTGATCAATGAAATTGATGTAAATAAACTACTGACTTTTGACGAATCATCAATTGACTTGATGTTGCCTACTTTATTGATTGAGTATGGATTGGATTGTTATGTTGTAAATGGAGAGTATCCTGAGAGAGTCCTGTCTATAATGAATGATGAGAATAGTGAGGATTCCTTTGAATATACATTTATACATAATGAATAAGCATCTTTTTTATTAATTCATAGGTGAACTTAAGATGAATTTAAGTTCAATGGCCCGAAGCGCTTTGCTTAGATTAGCCTTGCTTAGATTCTGATTAATCATTAAGTTTATAAATTAATAAATTAAAATATTTATAATATATTCGGTGATATATATGGAAAAAGTAAACTGTCAATCTTGTAAACAAGAAATACCATTAATTGAACCTTATGTTCAATTCAACTGTCCTGTATGTGGTAAACCTATCGCAAGATGTGAAAGTTGCCGTACTTTCGGTCACTCTTACAAATGCGAATGTGGATTTGAAGGACCATAAGTTTAATTTGGTATAAATTAAGTATTGTATTTAAATTAATTTAATTTAGATTAAGTTTAGATTAATTAATTATCTAGAATTATTGGAGGAATGATTATGGGAGAAGTTGTTAACACTTTAAAAGTAATGCCTGAAAGCCCAGAAGTAGATTTAGAAGCATTAAAAGCAGCAATCACTGATGCAATGCCTGCAGATGCAGAATTACACGAAATTACTGAAGAACCTATTGCATTCGGTTTAGTAGCTTTAAATGTTGTATTCATCGTAGAAGACGGTGAAGGTGGAACTGGACCTACTGAAGATGCTATCATTGCTTTAGCTGATGTAGCTAGTGCAGAAATTACTGATTCTAGAAGATTAATGTAAGTGAATTCATTCACTTATTTTTCTTTTTTTTAATTTTTTTTAAACTCACTATTTTTTATTTAAATACTTTTTTTTCAAATTTTCATAATTTGTTAGTTTGTCTAATCTAATTTTTTATTTTA
>JAZNRM010000212.1:0-2305 GCA_045590695.1 Methanobrevibacter sp. | reverse complement strand
GTTCTTTAATATTTTTTAAATAATTTTTTAATTAGAAGATCAATAAAAAGTTGGAAAAATAGTTAGTTAATATACAAACAAATAAAAATTGTTTAAAAAAAAAGAAAAAGAAAAAGAGAATAAATCTCTTAATCTATTTTGCAACATCTTCGAGAGCTGCTGCAATTTGTGCCATAATTTGTTCGGTTTTGAAGTGGTTTTGGTTCATAGCACCAGATGGACATGCACCTACACAGGTACCACATCCTTTACATAATGCAACGTTAATAGCTGCGTGTTTGTCTGCGCCTTCACCTTCAATACTTACAGCACCGAATGGACATAATTCTACACATACTTCACATGCACCACAAACGGTGGTATCAGTGTCAGCAGTAATAGGTTCGATTTCTACTTCACCTTTAGCCATTGGGATAGATGCTCTTGATGCTGCAGCAGATCCTTGTGCTACTGCGTCAGGAATATCTTTAGGACCTTGTGCTACACCAGCAATGTAAACACCGTCAGTTAAAGTGTCAACAGGTCTGAGTTTTGGGTGAGCTTCCATGTAGAATCCGTCGGAAGTTCTGGATAAACCTAAGGTTTGTCTGAGTTCGTTAGATCCTTTAGGAGGTTCTAATCCTACAGATAATACAACTAAGTCGTAGGTGTATTCAGTTACTTTTCCGAGTAAGGTGTCTTCTGCTCTTACGGTTAAGGTTAAGTCATCGTTTTCGAGGATTTCTGCAGGACGTCCTCTGATGAATTCAATACCGTATTTTTCTTGGGAAGTTTTGTAGAACTCTTCGAATCCTTTACCGAATGAACGGATATCCATGTAGTAACAGGTTACTTCAGTGTCAGGTTCGTGGTCAATACATAATTGAGCGTTTTTCATGGAGTACATACAACATACTCTTGAACAGTAGGATTTACCGATTTGTTCATCTCTTGAACCGACACAGTGGATGAATGCAACACGTTTAGGTTCTTTACCGTCAGATGGTTTTTGTACGTGACCACCAGTAGGACCGGATGCGTTGATCATTCTTTCAATTTCCATTGCGGTAATTACGTTAGTGTATCTACCGTAACCGTATTCGTATTTTTCGGTTGGGTCATATGGGTCGTAACCGGTTGCTGCAATGATGGTACCAACTTCGAGAGTGATTTCTTCAGGTTCCATATTACGGTCGATTGCTTCAGGACCACATACGGTTTCACAAAGACCACAGTCAATACAGTAGTTTTTGTCGATAGTTGCACAGAGAGGTACTGCTTGAGGGAATGGGATGTAAGCTGCTCTTACCATACCTACACCTTCGTCGTAGTAGTTAGGTATTTCGATAGGACAGACTTCTTGACATTGTCCACATCCAGTACAGTCATCTTCTTTAACGTATCTAGGTTTTTTCTCAACTTTTACAGTAAAGTTACCAATGTAACCGTCTACTTCTTTTACTTCTGCGTAAGTAATTAATTCAATGTTTTCGTGTTTGGAAGTGTCTACCATCTTAGGTGCGAGAATACACATGGAACAGTCTAAGGTAGGGAAGGTTTTGTCTAATTGACCCATTCTTCCACCGATAGTTGGGTTTCTTTCTACCATGTAGGTTTGGAATCCCATATCAGCTAAGTCTAATGCAGATTGGATACCTGCTACTCCACCACCGATAACAAGACAGGATTTTTCTACTGCTACTTTAGAAGCTTCGAGAGGTTCTAATAATCTAGCTTTTGCAACAGCCATACGAGTTAAGTCTTTAGCTTTTGCAGTTGCTTCAGCAGGTTGGGTCATGTGTACCCAAGAGTCTTGTTCTCTTAAGTTAGCAAATTCAAATAAGAACTTGTTTAATCCAGCTTCTTCTACACATCTTCTGAAGGTAGGTTCGTGAAGTCTAGGAGAACATGCTGCTACTACGATTCTGTTTAAGTTGTGTTCTTTGATGTCATCTTGAATAAGACTTTGACCTGGGTCAGAACACATGTATTTGTAATCTTTTGCTACTACTACGTTAGGTAAAGTTTTTGCGTATTCTGCTACTTCAGGACAGTTTACGACTCCACCAACGTTTACACCACAGTGGCAAACATATACTCCCACTCTAATTTCTTCGTTGTTAATTTCTTCTGCCATTAAATCACCTTGTACAAGTAAAATGATTAATCATTTGATCTAATTTTTTAAATATATTATATATATAAAATATTAGATAGTTTAATTTTTCTAAAAAGTGAGTATATAAAGGTTTCTATAAATAAGTAGGAGTAAAGTATATATATGAGAAAATTTTAAATTGATTAAAAGTGGATAAACGGATAAAAT
>JAZNRM010000211.1:0-6094 GCA_045590695.1 Methanobrevibacter sp. | reverse complement strand
ATTTTTATAAGTTTATCAAGAGTATATGAATAAATATTATTAAAAATTGATTTTTAGATGAAATTTTAATAAGTTTTTATTAGGAAAACATGAAATTTATTATATTTTTCCAGTTCTTTCATAAAGAACTGGAAATTTTTTCATGTTTTATTTTTAGGAATTTATTAAAATTCTCTTTGGGCTCTTTTTTTATATGAAAAAGAGTTTGATATGAAATTTAAATGAGGTGATTTATTTGAAGATGAAATATATTGCTATATTTTTAGTTCTTCTTTGTTGTTTCATGGGAACTGCAAGTGCAGCAGAAGATGTCTCAACTGATGTCGTTAGTGATTCAGTTGATGATGTTGTTGTAAATGCAGTCCAAGATGAAATAAGTAATTCTAGTACAAAGTATGAATCTGGACTGACTGTTTCTGATGATACAACTATAGAAGAAATAGATGAGGATATAAAAACTGATGAAATCAGTGAAGAGTCTGCAAAAGTGGATTCTGAACAAACAAGAGCATTTGATGTTAATGTGAATACTTGGGCTGGTTTTAAAACATACGGGGCTTCTTCATTTATGAATTATAATATTCACTTAACTGGTCCGATAACAGTTGATAATACAAATTTAGTTTTTGGTAATAGTGCTACCATTATTGGTACACCAAGTAATTACATTACTGGAGGAGATTCTACTAAAACTATTTTTAAGAGTACTGGCGACTTAGATATAACTTTTGAAAATGTAACTTTTAAGAATATGGATGCATTGGTTCTTATGGAATTAACCACCAGTGGCCATAATAGGTTAATTAATTGTAATTTTGAAAATATTCATACTTATGATTCCCATTCATCCGTAGTTTGGAACCATGGGGGATGGATGACTATTACTGATTGTAATTTCACCAATTGTAACAATAGTTTTGGTGCAATTACAAATCATTTAACTTATAATACTGTGTTCATGAATGTTGAAAATTGTAGATTTGAAAACAATTATGGCAGATATGAACCTGGAGCAATTAATAATTGCGGCATAATGAATGTTACTAATTGTGTATTTATTAATAATAGAGCATACCAATGGGCTGGAGCAATCCATACTCATTCTAAAGCATATACTCGTATTGTAGGTTCTAATTTCACAGATAATGTGGCTGGCACAAATGGTGGGGCATTATTTTCATACAGCAAATTGGAAGTAATCAATTCCAATTTCACTGGAAACAATGCAACAAACAATGGTGGAGCAATCTGTGGATACAGCTATGGATCCACTTACAACATAACTGTGGTAAATTCCACTTTCACTAAAAATAAAGCTAGTAGTGGTGGAGCAATTCGTGCAATAAATCTAGGTCACTTAAATGTATCCTATTCCAATTTCACTAAAAATAATGCATCAAGCGGCCAAGCAATTTCAGGTATAACTGAAACAATAAATTATTGTAATTGTGTTAATTGTACTTGTCAAGAATGTCCAAATTGTATTAACTGTACACATTATATATCAAATGAAAGTGCAAATTTAAAACTTTATAACAATATCTATTTAAACCATACTGGGACTAGTGACACTGTAATCATTTCAGGAAATGAATATATATTCAATTATAATGTCTTTATCAACAGTACACAAAAGAAAGTATTTAATGGAACAGGAAACAAATACAATCAAACTACTTATCCTAACCCATTATTTAATCTAAATTTAATGAAATCTAATTTAGGTAGTTCCATTCTTGGAGATTCCAGCCCTCATGATATCATATATGTAAATACAAGTCTTGAAACTAATGACCCTTTCTCTGAAGATGTGCATGGTAGTGATTGGGCTGATGCTTATGGTGGAATTATGGGTTTAATGTATGCGGGGATGATGATAAATAATGGTGGAACAATTTATTTAGCAGATACAAATTTCCCTAATTTTTCATTATCTCAAAAGAATGTAACCTTAATTGGATGGAATAGGTCCAGTACTTTTGTTGATCCTACTATGTATGGTGCTTTTTGGTCAATTGGTGGGGCAGATTTCGAACATTATTTAATTACCTGTATTAATATGACTTTTGTTGGTTCTGGAAACATTGCTAATGATGTAACATTTATTAATTGTACCTTTATTAATTTTACAACTTCAACAAATGCTGCTAATGGTATAAATGAGGCATTTTATCGTACTGCTATAGATGGTCACCATGAGGATTATGAAGATTCATTTGTTACAAAATTTATTGGTTGTGATTTTGCAAATTCCACAATGAATGAATATATGTTCACTCAACTTAATTTTGAAAATTGTAATTTCAATGACACTACTGCAGACTCTATTGTGAATAATACTGGCGGATTTACTAATTATGATGCAATCAATTTCAAGGACTGTACATTCACTAATGTAAACATCAAAGGTCTTGTTGATGTGCCTGAAGGTACTCCTATTGGCGCTGAAGAAGGTTCCAGAGTTCATATCGAAGGCTGCACTGGCCTTAGTGAAGGAGAACCTTTAACTGATGGAGGCCGCATCTTTGTAAACAGTACCAAATCCAGAGCAGAAACTTTCCTTGTCTGTGACATTGATGATGAAGGCAATCTCTTAATCAATTTAACTGACAAAGACGGAAAAGCTATGGCTGAATATGAAGTTTTAATCAATGTAAATAATGGAGAAGCCACCCCATACTCTCTTGGCAGTGACGGAACTTTATCCATTCCACTTACTGATTTGACTGATGCAACAAGCAAACTTAACATTACAGTAATCTTTGAAGAGAGTGATGACTACAAAGAATCATCCGATTCCATTAGCACTGTTCTTGTAGTAAATACCGTAACCGAAGTAATCAACAACACTATTGTCGAGTATGTCAACAAGACCTTAGAATCCACTAGCATTGATGCTAATGCTTTAACTGCTACCGCTAAAGTCGCTAAGACCTTATCTGTAACCTTAAAGGATGCTAGCGGAAAAACAATTGCAAACAAAATAATTTCCTACTCAATTAATGGTGTTACTAAAACTGCTAAAACTGATGCAAATGGTATTGTAAAGATTACCGTAAACCAAGCAAAAGCAGGCACATACTATTACTCACTTTGCTTCCTTGGTGACGATGACTACAAATCTGCATTCAAATCAGTTAAAGTCACTGTAAACAAACAGGCTACCAAAGCAGTTTTCAAGGCTAAATCATTTAAGGTAAAAGCCAAAACCAAAAAAGTGTCTTTCACCCTTAAGGATGCTAAAGGAAAGGCAATCAAGGGCAAGAAGATTACTTTCACAGTCAACAAGAAGACCTACACTGCAAAGACCAATGCAAAGGGTGTAGCAACCGTGAAAGTCAAGCTCACCAAGAAAGGCAAATACACTGCTGTTGCCAAGTTTGCAGGAGACACAACCTATAAGGCAGTAAGCAAAAAGGCAAAAATAACTGTAAAATAAATTAATTTATTTAGTTAATAGGTCTAAAATCTCCTTTTTAGGTCTATTAACATTTAATATTTTAAATATGGGAGGAACAAAGTCAAAATGCTTATTGAGAATTTATTTCTTATTCCAATCATTATCTTTTTGGTTCGAATAATAAATAAATTCTTTTTAGATGTAAAAAAAAGAGTTTATTTGAAAGTTTTTTGTTTAGTTTCAAAAAAATAGTTTAAACCTCATTTAAATTCGTCAAGGAATAAATTAATCATAAACAGAAAAGATGTGAAAAACAGGGAAAAAACATAAACAAAAGAAGGATGTCCGGTTCTTCTTTTTTTATCTTTTTCTTTCATTCAAAATGCGTTTTTTCCGTAGGATTTATTTTTTATTCCAATGACTTGATTTGGATTGGAATAACAAATAAATTTTCAATGGAAAATTTATTTTTTGTCACGTTTATAATCAAAATGTTTTTTGTTATTAAATTGAAAAACTAATTGTACTCGGTGGTTGAAAGAAAAATATTCTAATGGAAAAAAATTTTTTATTAAAAATAAGGTAAAGGAACTGAAATATGCAAAATATAAACAAACAATTGCTATTGTTTTCAATGGTTATGGTTCTATTGGTCTCGGTTTCTTCCGTTTCTGCAGATGGCAGTGCTGATTCTTTCCTATCAGTTGATGATATCGGCTCAATTTCCGCAGTGGAGGAAATCGAGTTAAGCACAGTTTCCTCTGAAGATGATTCCTGTCTGGTTTCTTCTGCAGAAGGGGACAGTAATAGAATTATCTCCTCATCTAATCTAGCTGCTGGAAGCATGGATGATCCTGTTTCCAGTGTGGATGAGGGTTTTGTTGAAGATGATGATGTTGTGTATTCCGGTTCTTCTTCCAGTAAGGTTTTAAAGGATTCTGGGGATGTTAAAGCTTCAAATAATGTTTCCAATGGGTCTTTAGGCAATAATACGTATTATATAGATAGTTTGAATTTCAATGAGTTCTTTGAAGACAACGTGCTGAAGTCTGAGTATGGAAACAGCACATTGATATTCGGAGGCAACTTTGACAGTCTTGGCGTCATTAGGTTCACATCCAACAATACATTGGTAACTGCCAAGGATTCCCTGTTCTACAATACCGTATTCGACTTAGGCGCCACAGGCATTGTGCTGTCCAATCTCAATATGGTATTGGATAAGGAGTTTGAGGATAACCATCAATCAGGAATCTATGTTCATGGAGACAACATAACAATCTACAATTGTACGATTAACTACACTACTCCAGTGAATGTCACTGCTTTTGGAATCTATTCAGATGGTCATAATGACGATTTTGTCGGATTGAACATAATCAACAATACCGTCAACATGTATGGTTATGGATTAGGCGCTCACGATTATAATTATGGAATTTTCTTAAGAAACACTCATGACAGTCTGGTTTTTGGCAATGACATTTACTGTGAATTGCCTATCAAGTATATTGTCTGGAATTTTGTAGGTGATTACGGTCATGTAAGCATGGATACAGTGGCAGCATTTGCTGCAGATTTCTCAGAGAATCTGACCTTGTCTTGCAACAGTATCCACACATTGGTGAACAGCAGAACCATGGATTACCCTACCTTGGACACTGTGATTATGTATGGCTGCAGTTATTCATTGATTGAAAACAACACTATCCTCAGTGAGGATTTTGTCACTCAGAAAGGCCAGGACAATTATCTCTATGCATTGGACTTGCATAGATTGAACGACCTAACAGTCATAGGCAACAACATATCCGTGTACACCACAGGAGGCAAGTCCGGTAGCGGTACCGCTTATCCTATTCAAATAAACGGGCCTGTAGATCATGTAAAAATCGCTTTCAATAATCTGACCACATATAATCATGGTCCTAATTGTGGTATCTATTCCCAGAATTTCTATGGAGATACTTTCATTGACATCATAAGCAATTTCATCAATGTAACCGGTGATGCCACTGTAGACGGTGCCATGCCTTCATGGTGTCTTGTAAGCGGCATTGAGGCACAGGACACTGGAGATAACATTCTGAACAACACTATCATCGTAAACAATCTTGGAGACTACAAGTCCAATGCTTATGTATACGGCATCAGCTATGTTCAGAACACAGGTGGCGGACACACCTACAATATCCAATACAATAACATCACAACCAATGGCAATTATGGTGTTAAGATTATTGGTAAGGTCAAGAATTCCACTACCTACAATTCCACTATCTCCAATAATGTGATCAATACTCAGACCACATCCAACCGTACCGGTGCGAGCACCAACAGGCAGGTTGAAGGTCCGGCAGGCACCAATATCAAGAACAATACCAACGGAAATCCTAAGAATACCATAAGTGAGGATTATTATCCTGACTGGTTGAAGGATTATGTCAGGAACGGTTCCGGTCGCGGAACAGGCGATTTCGCTTGGATAAACCGTGCATTGGACAGCCTTTCCAACGGTACAGGTTTCAGCGGTGCTGTTGGAAATGGTACTTCTCATAGTGGAAGCGGAAATGCCCGTGGAAATGGTCATGGAAGTCATGATGGTGATGTTTCAGGTAATGGAACAGATTCCAGTAGTGATGCTGTTTTAGGCTCTGATCATGATGCTGCTCCAGGTGTTGGTGGAGATGCTTC
>JAZNRM010000210.1:0-9161 GCA_045590695.1 Methanobrevibacter sp. | reverse complement strand
AGTGGATCCGGACCAAGCCCTGCAACCCAAATACTATCTATAATGTTATTTAAAAAGATTAAAAACATGCTGGCTATCATAGGCCAAGCAAGCTTGTTGATAGCCTTTTTAGGGTCTCCGGTAATCATTTCAACATTTTCATTCATTTCCATAATAATCATTTCCTAACTATTAAATATATATAAATAGTAATATATAAAATTTTAAGGATATTATCAATGTTTGAAAAATACATAAAAAAGTAATAAATTGATTAAATTTATAAAAAATAAAAAGAAATATTGATTAGTGGTAATATAACAAACCATTTGATAAAAATTTGCTATGTAAAAACTTATAATTGATAAAATGAAATACAAAATCTTAGAAAATCCCAATTATGAAGAGACCTATGAGCTTATTGAGGAAGGCCTTAGGAAAAAGGCAACCATATTGCTTTTTGCATGCTGTAGAGTTAGCTATGAAGGCCGTGCATTAAGTGAGCTTGATTATGGAGAAAGAATTATCATGATGAAACCAGACGGATGCTTCTTGATTCATCAGGACAACAAAGTGGATCCAGTCAATTGGCAGCCTCCTAAATCAAGGCCAAGAGCTTACATCAAGGATGAAATTCTCTTTTTGGAAAGCCATAGGCGCAGCCCTCCTGAAAGATTGGAAGTTGAGGTTAGGAAAGTCCATTACGCTAACTATAACCTGATTGAAGATTATGAAGAGCTTGAAAGAGCAGGCTATGAAAAGGATATGGGAGATATGATTTGGGAAAAGCCTCACATTATCGAGGAAGGATTCCGTCCAAACGTAAGGGAATATGCAACAGAGCATGGATTCATTGACATTCTCGGAAAGGATAGTGAAGGAAACCTAATGATTTTAGAATTGAAAGCACGTAAGGCAGGAGTTGCTGCAGTAAAGCAAATCAGAAGATACTTGTCTGACTTTGAAAATAGGGAAAACAAGGAAATCAAAGGAAAAACTGGAGAAAAGCAAAAAATAAGAGGAATTCTTGTTGCTCCTTCAATAGGTGATGATGCACTTGAGCTTCTTGAAGAGGAAGGAATCGAATTTGTAGCTGTAGAGCCTCCAAGAGAACTTAAGAAGGATAAAAAGGTTACTTTAGATGCCTTTGGATAAAATTTTTATACCTAATTAATAATATATACATACATATTTAAAGAATTAAAAATTAACACGGTCTGATTATTATGGATTTCATTTCAACTTTACTTATTGCAATTGCACTGGCAATGGACGCATTCAGCGTTTCACTTACAAAAGGATTCACCTTAAAGAAAATTACAAAAACCCAAGTCTTATGGTTTGCAATATTCTTTGGAGGATTCCAAGCATTGATGCCAGTTTTAGGTTGGTTAGGCGGAATACAACTTGAATGGCTCATCACCACATTTGCTCCATGGGTTGCATTCATACTTCTTCTTTTGATTGGATCAAATATGATTAGGGAAAGTTTCTCCAATGATGAAGAAGACTCATCAGATAAGTTTTCCTTTAAGGAATTGACATTGCTTGCAATAGCTACAAGCATAGATGCATTTGCAGTTGGAATAACCTATGCAGTATTAAAAACAGATATCTTGATTCCAATAATCATGATTGGACTTACAGCATTCATATTCACAATAATTGGACTTTATTTAGGTAAAAAAATAGGAAATTACTTTGGAGACAAGTTTGAAATTCTTGGTGGAGTAATTTTAATATTGCTTGGTGTAAAAATACTCCTTGAAGGATTAGGAATATTGGTTTTATAAAAATAGTAAAAATGAGCTTTAGAATATAAAGCTCAAAATCTTTTTTTAATAATAATTAGAGATCTAAAACAAATTTTTGACCGCTCTCTTTCTTAAGACGTTCTATCTCTTCCTTTTGATGCCTTATAGCATAATCATTATACGGCTTAGGGGATAATGTATGTCCATCATACTCCAATTTATAAATAACATACTCATCAGTGTCTAAAGAAATAGTGTCATCCGCGGATTTTAATTCAAGAGCATTCAATTCTTCCATAATTGATTGATACTCTTTTTCTTCCTGTTGAATGAGTTCATCCAAATCTCTTTTTTGCATAGATTGATTAAGCTGCATGCCTAATCCAATCATTCCATTGACTTCCTTTCCACCAATCTCAAATACAGACACTCTTATATGTTCCATTTGCTTAAGCATATGATCCAAAGTTGGTTGAGTTACAGGTTTTTCTCTTGCAGTTCCAATGATGTTTATTTCATAATCATTTTCCCAATCCTCAATTTTATAAACTGCATAATTGATATTGTCACATTTAATCTCTTTATCTTCAGCCATAATATCACATTTTACTTAAAAATTCAATTATAATAAAAATCTTAAAATACTTTTTTAACTAATAATATTTTCTAATTACTGAATAAAATAATTTACCTTAATATCTTAAAAATATCCTTAAAATATCTTAAATTTTAAATATAAGATTAAATATAAAGATTAATATTAGTATATATTATAATATATTAAAGAATTTTTATAAGTATTTTTAATCTATTGAGTAGGAGGTTAAAATTTGGTAAAATATTGTCAAGAGTGTGGAAATGCAAGTTATGACAGTGCACCAATTTGTGGTAACTGTGGTGCTAAACTTCCTCCAAAATCTGAAGCAAATGCTAGACCTCCTAAGTTAGAGGATAAATTCAAGCCAGGAGTAATCACTAGCACTAATGATTCAATATTCTCAGGCAATTCATCTAGCTTTGGAAAAGGATTATCTGGTAAGTTAGGTAGCTTCGATTTAAGCAAATTTAGTAGTGTTTCTAGAGAGAAAGAACAAGAAAGTCACGCTCAAGCTCAAAAAAGTACTAAACCTTCATTCAGCAAAACTGCAACTGAAGGATTCAAGCAAAAAGATAAGGGAATTAAAGACCCTGCTAAAAAATTCAGTTCTGCAAAAACTGAAACAATCACTAGGGAAATTAAAAAGGAAAGCCCTAAAAAAGATAAAGTTAAAAAATCAATTCCTAAAAAAGAGAAAAAGGCTGAACCTACAGTCACTAAAAAATCAGACGGCGGTTCTGGCATTAACATTAGAAAAATCGCAATTGTTGCCATACTTGCAATAATCATTCTCTTGATTGCAGGAATTGGACTTAATGGACTACAAAACCAAACCACTGATGAAGTGAAAAACTATTCCGACGGAATAATCAGCTTTGATTACTCTGGAAACTGGTCCATGTACAACAATACCGATGGAAACAGCAATTCCAGCGATATTGCATTTAAAACTAAAGATAACACATTGATTGGATTCACTACAATTCAAAGTGATGACATTACCTATGAAAAGATCATAAGTGATATCAATGCAACATCCCAATCCTTAAATGGAGAGGTTTTGGATGCTGAAACTGTTGATATAGGTGGAATTCCATCCTTGAGAATGACAATCAGCACTGCAGACCAAGGATTTTCAAGATACTACTGTACCTTACGTGATGGAGTGTACTACAGCTTTGTCATAAACAATGGAAAATCAAGTAATCAAGACATAAGCGCTTTGAATACAACTGAAATCCAAAATATGATTAATAGTATTAGTTTTCAAACAACTGAAATTGATGCAGCAGACGGTGCAGAAATAGCTTAAAACTAATCTATTAATTTTTTTATTTTTAACTTCCGCTTAAAAATAATTATTTTTTCTTTTTTATTTTTCTTTATTTTTTTAATCTTTATAATTTCAAATATTTTTCTATTTTTAATTTTTTATAATAATCAACTCATCGAGGAAAAAACATGAATTCAATTAAAATAGCTCTTTGTCAAATGAATGTGGTAGACAATAAGGAAAAGAATATGGAAAAGGCCATTCAAATGATTAAGGAATCTAAAAAGCAAGGAGCTGATTTGGCTGTTCTTCCTGAAATGTTCAACTGCCCCTATGAAAATAAGAAGTTCGTAGAATATGCTGAAATATTGGAAAGCAGCAAAACTTTAAAGGAAATATCCAATATTGCAAAAGAGGAGAATATTCATGTTTTGGCAGGATCAATACCTGAACTTGAAAGAGATGAGGAGAAAGACACTGAATCAATTTACAACACTGCAGTTTTCTTTGACAATAATGGAAAACAATTAGGAAAGCATAGAAAAATGCATCTTTTTGACATTGACGTTAAAGGAAAGATCTATTTTAAGGAATCAGACACCTTAAGTGCAGGAAATGATTTCACAATTATAAAAACCGATTTAGCGACAATTGGAATTGGAATCTGTTATGACATAAGATTTGTGGAACTTTCAAGAATCATGGCATTGAATGGTGCTGAGATATTGATTTTCCCAGGAGCATTCAATTTGACAACAGGCCCAGCACATTGGGAACTTCTCTTTAGATCAAGAGCATTGGACAATCAAACTTTTGCAATTGGAGTTGCACCAGCACTTGATAAGGATGCAAGCTATAATTCATATGGCCATTCAATAGCTGTAAATCCATGGGGGGAAGTGATTGAAAAATTGGATTATGGCGAAGAATTAAAGATTGTTGAAATAGATTTGGATGAAATAAAAAGAGTAAGAGAAGAGATTCCTGTTTTGAAGAACAGAAGAACTGATTTATACGAAATAAATGAAAAATAGATAAGATAATATAAGATAAAATCGGTTCATGAAATAAACATGAAATTTCATGAAAAATAAAAACTAATAAAAAATAGTAAAAAATTAAAATAAAAAAATAATTAAAAAAAGAGAAAATAAATTAAAATCTTATTTTAATTTTGCTAATCTCTTTTCAAAGTAAGCTAATTTTTTCTCATTGTCAGCAAACACTTCACAAGCTGTTTCGAGGACTCTCACTTCATTGTCATAATCATTTTCCTTTCTATAGAGAACGCATAATCTTTTATATGGAGCATCTTTTGGCTGTTTTGATTCAACATACCTTTCATATTCCTTGATTGCCTTTTTAAGATTAGCCTCTTCCATTTCCTTAATGGTGCTCATAGGAATGACTTTTACAATAGCTTTTCCTGAAGCCTTTGCCTTTTTCCTTTTTTCAGCTTTTTTGATTGCCTTATTACAGGATTTCTTAAAGTCCTTGTCATCCTCATTCTTTCTTGCTTGCTTGATTAACTTAATGGATTCATCACTTCCCAAATCTCCTAAAGCTTGAACTGCAGCTAACTTAACACCCCAGTCCTCATCTTCAAGACATTTTGCAATGCTATCCAATTCATCTTCAGCTTGAAGTTCTCCTAAAGCCCTTACAGCAACTTTTCTAACTCCAAAATCATCATCGTCAATGGATTCAACGAAATAAGGAATAACCTTTGGATCTTCAGTTTCCTTAAGTGCAAATGCTAAAAACCTTTTATCCTTTCCTTCTGCATTTGCAAACTCTTCAATCAATTTATCTACAGCCACATCTCCCATATTTCCCAAGATTTCTGCAGCTTTAAAACGTACCTGTGCATTTTCATCAGTGGTAGCTGCAATCAATGGATCGATAATCGCTTCATCATTAACCTTTTCCAAGCTTGCAATAGCTGATTTTCTAGTGGCTACATCTTCATCCTTCAATGCTTCAATAGCTTCTTCAATTGATAAATTTCCTACCATATTAAATCCTCATAAAACTAAAATAATTAAATAAAACAAATAAATTAAAATTAATTTCTAAATTAATATCTAAATTAATTCTTAATTAATAATATTTAAGTAAAAAGTAATATTTAAATTAATTTGAATAAATAAAAAGTAAACTATAAAATAAATAAATTACATAAATAAATGGTAACTATTTTAAAATAAAACTCAACCCACCAATGATTAAAAATAAAAGACTGATAATATGATAAGAAAACAGACTAAAAGCTATTCCAAAAAGGAAATCTATAAGAACCTCCATCCTTATGTAAAGCAATGGTTTGAGAATAGCTTTGAAGACTTTACACCTGCACAAAAACAAGCGATTCCTGAAATCCACAAGGGAAACAATATACTTGTTTCATCACCAACAGGATCTGGAAAGACATTGACAGCATTCCTATCAGTAATAAATGAACTGACTGAACTTGCAGATAAAGGGGAACTTGAAGATAAGGTTTATTGCATTTACATATCTCCTCTAAAGGCATTGGACAATGATATTGAAAGAAACCTTGACCAGCCCCTTAGGGAAATAGAGAAAATAGCTAAAAAGCCGTTAGGAATCAGAAAGGCCGTTAGAACTGGAGACACAACCCAATATCAAAGGACAAAGATGTTAAAGTCTCCTCCACATATCCTGATTACAACACCTGAAACATTATCAATATTGCTTGTTGCCCCTAAATTCAGGGAAAAGCTCTCACATGTAAAGTATGTGATTGTTGATGAGATCCATTCATTGGCTGAAAACAAGAGAGGTGTTCACTTAAGCTTATCACTTGAAAGATTGCAGCATCTTATCGGAGGATTTACAAGAATTGGACTCTCTGCTACAGTAAGCCCTCTTGAAGAGGTTGCAAAATTCCTTGTAGGATATGAGTATGGAATTGAAAGGGATTGTATCCTTGTTGATATCAATTATCTGAAGGAACTGGACATAGAAGTTATCTCTCCAGTTGACGATATTGTAATAGCTGACGATGAGGATACAAGAATGGCTACTTATGCCCTGATTGATGACTTGGTGATGGAACATAAGACAACCTTGATATTTACAAATACACGTAGCGCAACAGAACGCTATGTTTACAACCTGAAAAAACTTTATGGAGAGCATTTCAACAGCAATAACATTATGGCACACCACTCTTCCCTATCAAAGGAATCAAGACTGGAAACCGAGGAAAAACTAAAGAAAGGGGAGCTTAAGGCAGTTGTTTCATCAACTTCACTTGAGCTTGGAATAGATATCGGTTACATCGACCTTGTAATACTAATCAACTCACCGAAATCAGTTTCAAGGGCTCTTCAAAGAATCGGTAGAAGTGGCCACAGATTGCATGAAAAATCCAAGGGAAGAATAATCGTTACAGATAGGGATGAACTTGTGGAATGTTCTGTGCTCTTGAAAAATGCTAAGGAAGGAAAAATCGACAACATAAAGATTCCTAAAAACTGCTTGGATGTGCTTTCACAGCATATCTATGGAATGGGTATTGAAAACCCTTGGGACATCGATTATGCCTATGACGTAATCAGAAAAAGCTATTGCTATAAGGACTTGGAAAGGGATGACTATGAGGATGTCCTAAGCTATTTGGCAGGAGAGTATGTAGAGCTTGAAGAACGTTACGTTTATGCTAAAATCTGGATTGACTACAAGGAAAACACCTTTGGAAAAAGGGGAAAATTGGCAAGAATGCTTTATTCCACAAACATTGGAACCATACCTGACCATTCTGCAGTCATTGTGAAATGTGATGGAGAAGCCATAGGAAAAGTCGAAGAGGACTTTATGGAAAAGCTTAAAAAAGGAGACAGCTTTGTTCTTGGTGGAAGGACATACAAATTCAATTACGGAAAGGGAATGACAATAAATGTCTCTCCAGCATCAGGACCTCCTACAATTCCTTCTTGGTATTCAGAGCAATTGCCTCTTGCTTTTGACCTTGCAGTGGATATCCAACGGTTCAGATACATCCTTGAAAGCAAGTTCCTATATGGAAGGTCTAAAGAAGAGATAATGGAATTCCTTCATGAGTACCTTTATGTTGATGAATTTGCAGCAAACTCCATTTATGAATACTTCAATGAGCAGTTCCTATATGCCCAAATCCCACATAAGCAAAAGCTTCTTGTTGAGTATTACACAGGATTTGGAGGAAGGAAATTCGTTGTTTTCCATAGTCTCTTCGGAAGAAAGACAAATGATGCCCTTGCACGGGCAGTGGCTTATGTGGCAAGTGACAGAAACAAGAGAAACATCACAATTTCAATTACAGACAACGGATTCTATTTAAGCTCAGACGGAAAGATGGGAGCATTGGAAGCATTGAAAAGGTTGAATCCTAACAACTTTGAAAACATTCTGATTAGGTCACTTGACAAAACCGAAACCTTGGCAAGCAGATTCAGGCATTGCGCTGGAAGATCCCTCATGACATTGAGAAGATACAAAGGCCATGAAAAGTCTGTAGGAAGTCAGCAAGTTAGAGGAAAAATATTACTCAAGTACATTCAGGAAATGGACAATAATTTCCCAATACTTAAGGAATCCAGAAGGGAAGCAACTGAAGACTATATGGACATCAAGAATGCTAAAAGAGTCATTTCATGGATTTCAAGCGGTGAAATGGAAATCAAGACCATAAATACAATCATTCCAAGCCCATTTGCATTTAATCTTGTATCACAAGGATACTTGGAAGTCTTGAAGCAGAACGATAAATCCGAATTTACCAAAAGAATGCATAGGGCAGTTATAGAAAAGATAAAAGAGCAAATGGAAAATGATTATTACTAATCAACCATGAGACTTAATTAAAAAAGCAAAGTTTAAATACTTGATAACTAAAACTTAAATACGTGAAAATTATAATAAAAAATCAAATTATAATTTAAAAGAATTAATGTAAAATGAGGTGATAAAATGGCTAAAATGAGTTCAGTTTTAATTGGATTCCTATTGACATTAGTCGTTTATTTATTCTTTGGACGTTATGAATTCTGGGGTCTTTTAATCGTGGGATTCATTGTCGGATACATAGCTCACGAAGGAATATTCGGAGGAATGTGGAATGCAGCACTTGCAGGAGCATTCGGAACAATAGTGGCATCACTCTTATTCATACTGCTTGTAACAGTAGGTGGAACCGCATTGATGGGGCCTCTTGGAGGACTTACAGGATTCACCGTATCTGGAGTTTCAAGCTTTTTCATGATTATCTACAATATAATCAAATATATGATCACTATGGGAATAACTGGTGCTCTCGGTGGAGCTTTAACTAAACAGAAAAGTTAAATAATTTTTAAATTATTTACTTTTTATCTTTTTATTATTTTTTTAAATATTTCTTTTCTATTCTTTTTTTAAACACTTTTTAATTTATCATTTCAATTTTTTTCAATTTTTTTCAATTTTCATCATTTTTACTAATTTTTTAAAAAAATATTAAACTTTAAATTATATGAAAAATAAAAATTTAATTTGAAAAATAAATAGACAATAT
>JAZNRM010000209.1:0-2401 GCA_045590695.1 Methanobrevibacter sp. | reverse complement strand
CATATTATGTAATGATTAAGATAATACATTAGTTCTATACAATATATTTTCGATATACTATATTTACAAAATTATCATAGGACCTTATCTTTTTAATTTATTTTAATATTCATAAGTATTTTTAAAATTCATACTAATTTTCATGCTTATTAAATAAGAGTGAGAAAAATGAAGTTTTTTGAACATAGTGCAAAAAAAGTTTTTGAAAGTGAAGGAATTAAAATCTTAGAAGGGCATGTAGTATACTCTCCTGAAGAGGCAATGGAAGTTGCTACTGAATTTGGTAGACCTATTGTACTCAAATCTCAAGTTTTAGTTGGTGGAAGAGGTAAAGCAGGAGGTATTAAGTTTGCAGATAACCCGGGTGAAGCATTTGAAATCGCTAATGAGTTATTAAAGTTAGAGATTAAAGGTGAAAAAGTAAAACACTTGCTCATTGAAGAAAAAGCAAATATCCAAAGGGAATTTTTCTTAAGTGTTTCAAATGACAGGGCAAATAAAACTCCAATCATTATGGCAAGTGCTGAAGGTGGAGTTGAAATCGAGGAATTAGCTAAGACATCTCCTGAAAAGATTATCAGATACAATGTTAATCCATTAAAAGAGTTCTTGCCTTATGAAGCTCGTGAAATAGCTCGTAAAATGGGTGTAGGTTCAGAATTAGTCTCTAAAATCGGAGACATCATCTGGAAACTCTATAATGTTTATGATAAATATGATGCTGAAGTTGCTGAAATCAACCCTCTTATCTTAACTGATGATGGATTGATTGCAGCTGATGCAAAATTGGAAATTGAAAATGATGCTTTATTCCGTCATCAAGATCAAGTAAGACAAAACAGATTCAAGAAAAAGGACTTTGCATTTGTTAAACTTGATGGTGACATTGCAGTTATTGGAAATGGTGCAGGATTGACCTTAACAGGTATGGATATGGTTACCTTATTCGGTGGAAAACCTGCAACTTTCTTGGATATCGGTGGTGGGGCATCTGATGAATCCATTAAAAAAGCTTTGAATTTAGTTTTAAATTACCCTCCTGTAAAAGTGGTATTCCTTAATGTTTTAGGTGGTATTACCAGAGCGGATGATGTTGCAAGAGGTGTAATTGCAGCTTTAGAAGATAATAAATGGGATGTAAACATTGTAACAAGACTTACCGGTACAAATGAAGAGGAAGGTCAAAGATTACTTGAAGAAGCAGGCATTCCTTATGAAATCTCATTAGAAGAAGCTGCTAAAAAAGCAGTTGAAATGTGTGAAGAGATTAAAGCACAAGAAGCTAAATAAACTTCTTACTTAATCTTTTCTTTTATTCTTTTTTTATCTATTTTTTCTAGATTACTTTAATAATCTTATTTTACAATTTTTTATTCTATTTTTATTCTATTTTTATTCTAATAAAACGACTCTGCTCACTTCAGACTCTTTAGTTAATTCTCTTCCAGTTTTATCAGCTATTTCTTGAGCAAAATCGCGAACTTCTTGATGTGATGGCATATTGTCAAGACTTAATCTTTTTCTGGAAGATCCTACAAACATGTATGCCTTAACTTCGACGAATTTTGGATTTGCCTTATTGATCAGTTTAGCATATTCATCAGTGTTTATCATGTTTTTGCCCTTAACTGAAGTAATTCTAATTGCTGTTCTGCTGTTAAAACTGTTCATCAGTTCAAGTGTTTTGTTTAAATTACTCCAAGCATCATTTATTTGAGGGTTACAGAGCTCTTTATAAACTTTCTCGTTAGGTGCATCTAAGGAAACATACAGTTGAGTTGGTTCGTTTTCAAGGCTTCCAAGTTTTTCCCAGTACATTCCATTGCTCACTAAAAATGTTGTGAAATCCTGTCTGTGGAATTCAGCTAAAAGCTCATCGATTTCTGGGTACAATGTTGGTTCTCCAGCAAGTGAAATTGCAGCATTTGTAGGCTTCTTGCTTTCTTCAAGCTTTTTCTTATCAGCCTTTTTATTTCCTCCAAAACCACATAGGAGATTGTTTTGGGCTTTTATGGCACCTTCAATAATTGTTTTAGGATCATCATATTCCCCTTCCCATTCTATTCTGGTTTGACTTAAGTCTCTCCAGCAAAAAGAGCATTTTTGGTTACAGAATGGTACAGCTGGAGACATTTGGAGGCATCTATGTGATTGAACTCCATAGAATTGCTCTTTATAGCACACTCCTTCATTAACCATGCTTTTTCTAGTCCAATGACAGATTTTTGCAGCAGCATGGCCGTGCTCTCCTACAAATCTGTAACCGCTGTATTCCAATTTTTCTTGTTCTTCTTTAGTGAATGCCATAATAATCCTTTGATTTTTTTGTTGATTAAAATAATTTAAATATAATTAAGAATATATATTTTATTAATATATAATAATTTTTTTAATTATTCTA
>JAZNRM010000208.1:0-2657 GCA_045590695.1 Methanobrevibacter sp. | reverse complement strand
CAACCTCCTGACCGATTTTGCCAAAGCCAACTATGCCGATTGTTTTGCCTTTAAGCTCAGACAGAGAAAAAACAAAAGGAGAAAAGGTTTCGCTTGTTTTCCATCCGCCGTTTTTGACAAAATCCGCATAGTCCGCAATCTTATTATAATAATTTAAAATAAAGGCAAATCAATAAAGATTGAATAAAAATAAAGTAAAAAAATAAGAAAAAATAAAAAAAGTAGTAGTTTAGGAATTTATAATTCCAAAACTTTAAAAGATTCTAAGTTGAGTAAATCAAAATTAAGTATTTTTGGAGCGTAGTTAACTTCCCCAATTCCAGTTACTAATTTATAAGCTTCAAATGCTTCTAAACATCCAACGATATTTGGAACAGGTCCAATAACTGGAGGCACTCCTTTAGTTAACTTTGATATTTCCTTTTTGGTTTCCTCTCCCAATTCCTTTCCAAGGGATGGAAGGGAGAACAATTCCTCATATGATGGAGTGTCTTTAGTGAATACACTTACTTGCCCTTGTGTTCCATGAATAGCTCCATGAACAAATGGGATGTCATTTTCTCTAGCAAATCTGCTTACAATGATTCTTGTGTATAGGTTATCCAATGCATCTATGATTATGTCCCTATCACCGAATACCTTTTCTATATTGTCAGCATTCAATTCTTCATTGAAAGCATTTACTTTTGTATATGGGTTTGTTATTCTGACTCTTTCTTTTGTCGCAACGGTTTTGTCCACACCTATTGTTTCCAAACTTGAGATTGCTTGTCTGTTTAAGTTTGACAGATCATATGCATCCTTGTCTATAATTGTTAAGTCTCCAAGTCCCATACGTGCAAGCATGATGATAGTTGCTCCACCTATGCCTCCACAGCCGACTATGCCTATTTTAGCATCTTTAAATCTTGTTTGTTGGCTTTTAGTTACAATACTCATTTGACGAGTTGCTATATCCCAGTATCCAAATCCTTTATATCTTTCTGGCATATTTCCACCTTTTCACATCTAATAATATTTTATTAATTATCTTTTATATTTTTATATCTTTTGAATCCCTAGTTTAATATTAAATCTTATGATATATAACAATTGTTATTTTTTATAGTCACTTTTTTAAATTATTAGAAATAAGTGTATTTTTTACCAAAGAACTCTTCCACTTTCTTTAAATCTTCAGAGATATTGATCATTTGAGTGCAATGGTTTAAGCAGTCATCGCAATGAATGCAGCTGTCTGCTCTTGTACCGTTATCAAGTGAGAAATAATGCATTGCACTTCCTGCAGGGTCATTTAGCATTTTAGCTACATTGTATTCCCTAAAGCATCCTGCAACATCCACTCCATTAGGGCATGGCATGCAGTAGCCGCAACCTGTACAGTCATTTCCTCTTCTTTGCTTATACTCCCAGGCAACTTCCTTAATGATTTCCATATCATTTTCACTGATGGAGTTTATTTCAGACCTTTCAGCTATTTCTATATTTTCCTTCACTTGCTCTAAGGAGTTCATTCCGCTGAGGACTGTATTGACTTCCTCCATATTCCAAAGGTATTGGAATGCCCATTCCACCGGGGTTCTCTTTTCTTCAGCCATATCCCATAAATCCATAATGTCTTGAGGAACATTCTGCACCAATCTTCCACCTCTAAGAGGTTCCATAATCATGGTCCCTAAGTTATGGGAAGCCAAGTATTCGACTCCTTCCTTTCCGGATTGATACCTTTCATCAAGATAGTTCAATTGTGTAAGGCCAAATTCGAACTTGTCATAGTCATCAACAATATCCACTATCCAATCCATCTCTGTATGGGCTGAAAATCCAACATGCTTTGCTTTGCCTGAACTTAAAATCCCATCAAGGAATTCAAAGACATCAAGTTCCCTAAACATTTTCCAATAATCCTCATTAAGGCTATGCAGCATGTATAAATCAATGGAATCTGTTTTCAAATCCTTTAATTGCTGTTCGAATATGTTCTCCATATCCTCTCTTGAGTTAATGAGCCAACTAGGAAGTTTTGTACTTAAAAGTATATCGTCTCTATATGAATTTTCATCCAAGAAGTTTCCAAGATACTCTTCACAGTTTCCTTTTCCAGATAAGTTGTTTGCATGATAAGAATAAGCTGTGTCAACAAGATTTATTCCATTTTCAATTCCATAACTTAATATTTTATCGGACTCTTCAACATTTATTTGATTATTGTTTTTAAAATGGGCCAATCTCATTGCTCCGAATCCTAAGATAGAAACTTTCTCTCCAGTTTTTCCTAAAGTTCTATATTTCATTGTGTTACCTATAAAAATTTATTATATTTAATATTTTTTAGATATTTTAATATTAGTTCTTTTGATTAATATCATTTTTTAATAGGTTTAAAGAAAAGTGATAGGATTGGTAAAAATAGTTTATAAAATTGTCTATGCTATTAAATTTGAATGAAAATAGTTAAAAATAGTTAAAAAAAGTTATGATGTTAAGATTCCTGGGATTGGATGCCGGGGGCGGGATTCGAACCCGCGATCTCACGGTATCCCAGGAAAAAAGTCAGAGCACGCTTAGTTACCCTATGAGCCGTGCGCTCTAACCAGCTGAGCCACCCCGGCATCAGACAGTATTAAAAGTTATGTTTGTTATGCTTTAAAGTCGGA
>JAZNRM010000207.1:0-2692 GCA_045590695.1 Methanobrevibacter sp. | reverse complement strand
GATTTTATAAATTTCTTATTTTAGTATGATACAATCTAAAGATTTATAAATAGATTTAACAAATATTAATTTTATGAAAAGATTTTTTAAATTAGTTGAGAAATATTTCTTTATAATTATTCTAATTGCAGTATTTATTGCCGTAATCATTCCAAATTCATTCAATTGGGTTATGGAAGAGTTTATGGGAGTGAATATAATAAATGTTCTTTTAGGAGTCATTCTCTTTGGAATGGGTACAACATTAAAAATAGATCACTTTGTAAATGTATTCAAAAGACCTAAAGAAATCTTAATTGGAGTCAGTGCCCAATATTTGCTGATGCCTCTTATAGCATTTGCAATTGCAAGTCTCTTTTACTTGAATGAAGCATTGACTGTAGGGCTTGTCCTTGTTGGAACAGTTCCCGGTGGAACAGCATCAGATGTAATTACATTCCTTGCAAAGGGTGATGTGGCGCTTTCAGTATCCCTTACTGCAGTATCCACTGTAATTTCACCTATATTAACTCCAATTATCACATTAATTCTAATTGGAAATACAATAGCATTCAATCCTGTTGATATGTTCATTTCTATTGTGCAGATTGTAATTATTCCAATAGGTTTAGGATTGTTCCTCAATTATAAGTTCCCAGACTTTTGTGAAGAATTGAAGGATTACTTGCCTGCATTATCATCTGTTGTGATAGCAATAATCGTTGCAGGAGTGATTGGTGTAAACAAGGAAGCAATTATCAGTTCATCCCTTGTAATAATTGCGGTGATTGTTTTGCAATATTTCATAGCAATGGCTTTAGGATTTATAATAGCTTATATTTCTGGAATGAAAAGAAAGCAGATGGTCACAATTGCCATAGAACTTGCTTTCCAGAATTCAGGATTATCTACAAGTCTTGCTAAAACACATTTCCCAGCATTGACTTTAGCAACAGTTCCTGGAGCATTATACTCTGTATGGCAAAACTTTGCAGGATCAATTCTTGCATATATCTTTACAAAATATTTTAGTAATGAAGAGTAATTGATTTGTTATTCTCTTCAATTAATTCTTTTTTATAACTCTTAGTTTATAGATTTCATTATCTAAATTATTTAAACTATTTTTTCTCCCTTTTCATCTTTTAATTAACTTAAATAATGAAACAAATCCAATAATAGCTGTTATCACTTGAGTAAGACATGATACAATATCATAGATTCCTATAAAGTAAACTGCATAGATTAAAACATTCACAATAAATGCTACTTTAATCCATTTGATTGTTTTCAAGTAATAATTGCAAATGGTAAGCTGTATGATTCCAATCATAGGAAGAAGTCCAATCAAGCCCATTGTATTGATTATTGGGCAAATGATTAAGGTTATTATAATGAACATTATTGCTAATTTGGAAGTAAGCTTTTCATTCATAACCAAATAATTCCTTGCTGCTGCAATGAGCATTGTAAGTATGCCTGTCCATGATAGGAAAAAGGCTGAAGAAACTGTAAGGATAAGAGCTTCAATAACCTGATATTTATATGCCTCCCTTTTATCATTGACTATGCAACTTATAATAAGTGCAATTGATGCAAAAAAAGATATTATGTTTCCAATGATAATGTTTAGGGGCAAACTTAAAATATCCATTCTATTACCTTTCGTTGATTTATTACTTTATCAAAAATAGTTCTTGTTTATATTAATTTAATTTCTTTTTTATACTAATTAATTCTTTCACTAAGTTTATATATTTTTAAAAAGAAAATAATTTTAAATTAAGATATTATTTTTTTGCTGTTTAAAAACAAATAAAGATTGATTGCCATGACACTTGTATTAATTGGGCCAGCATGTGAAGATCTAATAATAATTGGAGATAATGAAAGCTCTAAAGTAGGTGGAGCCAGCTTTTTCCAAAGCTTTGTCTATGAAGAGCATTATGATGATTATTTAGCAATATTGAATGCTTCAAATGAGGGCTTAATTGATGAATTTCCAGACAAGTCAAAAGTGAAGCTTATTTTAAAGGATGAAACTCATCATTTCATAAATGAATATCCTGACAAGGATGATCTTGATGTAAGGAAGCAATCAACCAATTTTGCTGATATACCTATACTTGCTGATGAGATTAGAAATATTTTGGATGAATGTGAAATCGATGATGGTGATATTGATGCATTTGTCCTGACACCACTTAACAGCAATGACTTTCCAATTGAAACTTTGGAATTTCTGAAAACTTTTGAAGTTCCAATATTTATTTCACTTCAAGGTTTTCTAAGATTCAAGGATGAAAACAATTCGATGGTATTGAAACTATCTGATGAACTAAAATATGTTTTTGATATAAGTGATACAATTTTCATGGATGAAGGCGAATTTGATATCATAAAATGTGGAAAATTTGAAGGTTCAACATTAGTTATCACAAATGGAAGTAAAGGTTCAAGAATTATTGATAGTAATGACACAACTATTAAAATAAATGCAGTTAAATGTGATAATATTGTAGATGCTACTGGATGTGGTGATACTTATATGGCTGCATATATATCAGCAAGGTTAAAAAACAAAACTTTTAAAAATTCTGCAGATTTTGCATCAATGATAGCAAGTAAAAAATTGGAAAATTTTGGACCTTATAAAAAATTTGAAAAAATTTAATTTTCATTAGTTTGTATAAATTTTAAAAATTAAAATTTT
>JAZNRM010000206.1:0-3315 GCA_045590695.1 Methanobrevibacter sp. | reverse complement strand
TAATATCCATCAATTCCTTATTGCTTGCATTGGTCTTTATACCAAGAGGGCTGTAATGGGTTTTTACTGCAATGAAACCTTCTTCCTCAAGCTTATCGAATACCTTGTCAAACTTAGGTGCACTAATTTTTAAGGCTCTGCAGACTTTGTGGATATCATAGAATGTGCTTGGCGCATTTGCTTCTACTTTGCAGGAATTCAATAGCTTTAAGACATTCTCCTTTTGGTTAAGATTCTTTTCTTCAGCTATTTCAATCATTGAATCAATGAACTCCTCATTTTGCAAAGGTCCAAGCCACATTGGTCCAGCTGCTATCAGTTTCTCACCACATTCAGGACAGAATTCTGGAATGCTTGATGCAAGACCTTTGTGCTCGCTTCTATAGAGGCAATCTTTGCAATGTGCAATATATCCTATGTTTTTCAATGATTCGTCAGTTGCCTTGGAACCTTTCCTTACCTTAAGGTAGGTTCTCATGTAATGCTCACTGCTATGTGACATCTTCACTTCTATGTACTTTTGATACTTTGCAAGTGTGAGTGCAGCAAATCCGATGAGAATCCTTATGCCGTTTTCATGGCAGTATTCGCTTTTGTATGGCTGCGCATTGTATTTTCTTATGCAAGGCTCCTCATATGTGCCACAAAGACAGGAAGTGTCTGTTGCAGTTAAGCAAAGTAGGGAGTCCCTTTTTAAGTTATAACCTGCAGAGTCTACAAATGGTGAAGGGGTTCCAAATGGATCAATGTCGATGACATCAAATCTTCCCATATTGCTCCTAAGTTCGATGTTCGCTTCCTTTTGGTCTATTTCAACTTCAACATCATTAAGCTCTGCATTGATTCTGGTGAATTCATTTGCAAGTGGGCTGATGTCATTTATTGAAACATCTCCAACTCCATCTATTTCCTTTTTATAGCGGATTCCCCTTATGCCGCTTCCACCAAATAAGTCACAAATGTTTATTTCCCTATCAACTTCCCTTTGGTATGCTTGAAGCGCAAGGATGGAATTGTCCCTATTGAATTCCATTCGAGGATTATAAAAAACAGGAGCATCAGATGAAACCTTATCAAAATCAGGGAATTTTATTTGAACTTTACCCTCTTCGATGATTTTCAACTCATCTTCACCATACTCTTTTATTTCGGTGTTGTAGTTATTTTGATAATTGTTATTTTGATTATTTTCCATATTATTGTTCCTTGTCATTTTTGATATTTAATTAATATTTATTTTTTATTTTATTTAAATAAGATTAAGAATTTTAAGTAAAACTAATATAAGATTAGGAATAAATAGTATTATATAATATTTAAAGAAAAAATTTTAAAATAACTAATAATCAATGTTTTTAATTAATACTTGATATTAATTTAATTATTCATTTTAGGTGAAAATATGGCAGATATTAAAGTTTCAATAGCTAGTCCTGTTATTGAAGAAGAGGAAATTAATGCAGTAATTGATGTAATGAAATCTGGTATGATTGCACAAGGACCAAAGGTAATTGAGTTTGAAGAAGAATTTGCAAAATATGTAGGTGCAAAGTATGGAATTGCAACCAATTCTGGAACTTCTGCATTGCATGTAGCTCTCTTAGCAGCTGGAATTGGCGAAGGGGATGAAGTGATCACTACTCCATTCACATTTGCAGCTACTGGAAACTCCATTTTATACACTGGTGCTCGCCCTGTCTTTGTTGATATAGATCCTGAAACCTTTACCATTGATCCTGCAAAGATTGAAGAGGCAATCACTGACAAGACTAAAGCTATCATGCCTGTTCAATTATATGGTCAAGCTGCAGATATGGAACCTATAATGAAAATTGCAAAAGAACATGACTTGATTGTCATTGAAGATGCAGCTCAAGCTCATGGTGCTGAATACAATGGTGAAAAGGTAGGTAACCTTGGAGATATGGCTTGTTTCAGTTTCTATCCTACCAAAAACATGACCACAAGTGAAGGTGGTATGATTACCACAAACAATGAGGAATTTGCAGAAAATGCAAAAGTCTTCAGAGCTCATGGTTCAGCTACAAAATATCATCATGACGTTTTAGGATATAACTTCAGAATGACTGACATTGCTGCCGCTATTGGTTTAGAGCAACTTAAAAAAATAGATTCCTTCAATGCAAAAAGAATTGAAAATGCAAAATGCCTTAATGAAGGATTGAAAGATATTGATTCAATTGAAACTCCTATCGTAAAAGATGGATGCAAGCATGTATACCACCAATACACAATTAAGATTAAGGACGGAAAAAGAGATGAATTGTCTGATTATCTAATTGAAAACGGTATTGGAAATGGAATTTACTATCCAATTCCGCTTTATAATCAAGTTCTTTATAAGGAATTAGGTTATGACCAAGCTCTTCCAGTAACTGATGAGATAGTTGAAGAAGTTTTATCTCTTCCTATTCATGCAAAGCTTACCCAAGAAGACTTGGATTATATTATCAAAACAATTAAAGAATTTTAAATAATTTTCTTTAATTTTTTCTTTTTCTTTTATTTTTCACATTCTATTTTTTACAGATTTCACTTTTTCTTCTAATGTCCTATTTTCCTCATCCCTTCTATCATCTATTTTTAAAACAGTGTAAACTCTTGGCACTCCCATTTCAAAAATAGATTCCTGAACTTCTCTGCAAACTTCATACAGCTCTTTAAGACTAGCTGATTCAATTTGAGTTCCCATAGCGGTTATTTGATAGTTCAAGCCACTTTTCTCAATTATTTGAGCTGCTTTTGCAACATATTTGCCAACACCGGACTCTTCAATTCCCATAGGTATAATACATAAATCTGCTGTAATCATAGTTATTATTTTATACTTGTTAAAATATAAATTTATTAAGAAATTCATTTTAAAATCTATTTTAAATTTAAGTGATATCATGAGCATAAATAAAGAAGAGTTCAATGAGAAGATTTTCACCAGAATCAATGATTTGATTAATGAATATGAATTGATTAAAGAAGGTGAAAAAATAGCTATTGCATTGTCTGGAGGTAAAGACAGTGTCTTGACTCTTCATGCACTTAAAAATTATCAAGACATTTGCGGTTTTGATTTTGAGCTTGTAGCAATTTCAGTTGATGAAGGGATTGAAGGCTATCGCCAACATGGAATTGATGCAGCAGTGAACAATGCAAAACTCTTGGATATTCCACTTATTCAAAAATCCTTTAAGGAAGAGGAAGGATTTGCATTGGATGACATTTATTCTTATTTTAAAAGCGCTTGCATTCCATGTGGCGTTTTCAGACGCAATATCTTAAATAAGACTGCATATGAAA
>JAZNRM010000205.1:0-3908 GCA_045590695.1 Methanobrevibacter sp. | reverse complement strand
TGACTTACTCATATTGTTTTATATTATACTTACATAATGTTCTATTCACAGATTCCTAAAAATGTGATCAGAACGCTTAATTTATATTAAATGAGATTAATTCGGTGAAAAAATGAAGGAAATAACAGCGATACTTCTTATTCTTATAGCACTTATTGGAATCATTTCCATAATAATTGTTAAGATATACTATAAGGATAAGGAAAAAGACAACGAGGAAGAAAGATTAGCAGAATTCATCAATAGCACAAAAGCGGACTATGACAATGAAAAACGTGCAAGAACCAGAAAAGCACAAAGAAGAAACCGTGCTAACTTAAGTGAAGCTCAATTATATGCAAACACTATTGATGACGTTGAAAATGGAGATGTAGGTGGAACAACTGCTTTATTGAGACAAAGAGCAAAAGCTATGGATGAAGCTCCTCAAAAACAAGCTAGAAAAGTTAGAAGAGCCCAACCTGTTCCTAAAAAGGTCCCTAGAACCCCTGAAAGAGTAAAGACCCAAATGGAGAAGGAAGAAGAGGTTAAATCTTTCCAAGAACCTATTAAACCAGAACATACTGCAACCATTAACAGTGCAAGACAAGGAGAAAAACAGCCTGAAGCTCGTCAAGTGCCAATGACTGAAAAGCAAAAGGAATTCATCTCTGGCGAAACTAATAAGTTAGTCGTTGAAGAAGGTGAAGGCACTGTAAAAGTAGTTAAGTCTGTAAAACCTGCTGAAACCATTGAAAAAATTAAGGAATCTGCAAAAATTGAAGAGGAAGCTCAAGCAGAAGAGGCTGTTGAAGCTGAAGCAGAAGCAAAAGATGAAATCGTTCAAAAAGCTGAAGCAGACACTGCTGATTTAATCAAAAAGATTGAAAAAGCTAAAGAGGATGTTGAAGAGAAATTAGCAGACATTTCAACTGAAGACATTGAAGTGGTTAAAGAGAAAATGGCTAAAGAGGAAGAGGAAGCTGAAACTCCAGATATCGGAACCACTATTGAAAAGATCAAACAAGCATCTGAAGCTAAGGAAGAAGCAAAAGCAGAATCCGAAGCTAAAGTGGAAGAAATCAAAACTGAACTTAGCGAAACTCCTAAAGCTGAAGAAGCTTCCCAAACTGCAGAAGACTCCTATCATGATGATTTACATATCCTCTTGAATAAGGAAGAGCCAGTTGAAGTGGATGAAAGTCCTGAAAACGACTTTGTTACAATCAATGCAGAAAAAGAAGAAAAACCATCCACTGGAAATGAATTGATCAACAGTGCAATCAAATCCATCAGAAATTTCAGAAAAGCAAATGCTCCTCAACAACCTGTTGTTGTAGAAACTAAAATTGACATTGTCCCTGAAGATTATGCTCAAGACTTAGGAGATGGAATTGAATACATTGGAGATACAATCACAATCACTCCAATCCATGAAGAGGAAAGAAACTTAGCAAAAACTCAGCCTAATGATGATGTGGACAAAATCTATAAGAAAATCAATAAGGAATCCTACAATAAGACTGATGATGAGGAATTATCCGATTCCTTTGAAGATGTAACTGATGAAACTTCCGAAAAAGATGCAAATGTCTACACTAAGGAAGACTATAAAAAGATAGAAGCTAAAGAGAAAGAGAAAGTACGCAGAGCAGAAAACACTAAAAAGATTTTAGGATCAAAAGGCCTTAGTGAAGAGGAACTCCGTAAAAGATCTGAAGCTAAAGCTAAATCCAAACGTACAAGAAGAGCCGCTCCTGCTGAAGAGCCTGTAGAAGACGGTCAAAAAAGATTGATGATGTATAAGGCTAAAACCGATGTTGAAGAGGTATACATCAACGGAACCTTATTCGAACTAAAAGTAGGCCAAATTGTAATCTATGACATCAATGGCGAAAGCTATTCAAGTCAAATCTTAAGACTCAAGCCAGGCTACATTGGAGTAAGATACAGATCTAAAAAGATTTGGGTCAAATCCAATACAGTTAAAAAGATTTTAAAATAATTAAATAGTTTAAATAGCTTTATTTCTATTTTAACTATTTTAATTTATTATTTTAAAAATTAAAATTAAATTTTATAATTTTTATAAAAAAATAAATTTATTTAATTAAAAAAAAGCCGAATTAATCTTAAATAAATTTATTCTCTTTTTTTCTTTTTTATTATTTTAAATAATTTTAATTATTTCTTATTTTTCCTATTTTATAAAAATTAGTTCTGATTTTAACGAACAGAATAAAAATCTAAAAAAATATTATGCCCTATTTATGAGCATAATAGAAAATCAATTCATCATCCTTAATCTCATCGAGTCTTGCAAATCCGAATCTTTCAAATTGGACAATGTCTCCAACTTTCAATTCCTTGCAGTCGATTTCACAAAGACCTTCTCTAACAGATGCATCATCCATTACAACCTTAGCTTTAATCGCATCAGTTGGAACCCATTGGATGATTCTTGCTTTTGCTTCTCTTGCATCCTCAAAGGATTTGCTGTGGAAAACTGCATTTCCATCCTTGATTTCAACATTCACTGCATCCATTAAACGGCTGATTCCATCAGTCAAATCAACTTCAGGGATATAGACTTCACTATTGAATACAAGGGTTCTGTTTCCACGCTCTTCAAAGTCTGGATGCAATGGCCTTTCAATAGCTATTCCTAAATCCTCCTCAGGTACATCGGCAATGTCTATTTTTACAGGATTTGGAACAAAGAAATACCTATTTACTTTCTGTTCAATGATATTCCTGTTCAATCCATAGATCTTTTTCCAACTGATTGCAGAGTCAGACATCTTGATACCAATCTCAACCATCAATTGAGTGATTGTTTCAGGTTGGATTCCTCTTCTTGCAATTGCCTTTAAGGTTCCAAGTCTTGGGTCATCCCAGCCACTGTAAGTGCCGTCTTCAATTCCAGCCATGGCTTTGGAAGTGCTTAGTGCAATGTCTTCCATTTTCAATCTTCCGTAATGGATAAATTCCGGAATTTCCCAATCCATATGCTGGTAAAGGTACTTTTGCTTTTCACTGTTTGCAAGGTGGTCCTTACCTCTCAAGACATGAGTCATGCCAAGCAAATGGTCATCTACAGATACTGAGAAGTTCATCATAGGATAGACTCTGTATTTGGTACCCATTCTTGGGTGTTCCTCTTCAACAATTCTCATTGCTACCCAATCACGAATAGCGGGATTCTTATGATTTATATCAGTTTTAACTCTTAGTACAGCTTCACCTGCTTCCATTTCAGGGAACTTTTTCCAAAGTTCCATATTCTCTTCTACAGTATTGTCTCTGCATGGACAAGCTTGGCAATTGTCCTTAAGCTTTTTGAACTCACCACCATCACAGGTACACATATATGCTGCTCCACGCTTGATTAGCTCTTCAGCATATTTGTAATAGATTTCAAAACGGTCACTTTGGTAGTATACCTCATCCGGTTCAATACCTAACCATTTCAAATCCTCTTGGATCAATTCATAAGCAGGTTCGTAAATACGTTTTGGATCTGTATCCTCAATTCTCAATATGAATTTTCCTCCGCATTTCTTAACGTATTCCCCATTAGGAATAGCTGCCCTTGCATGTCCAATATGCAATGGACCACTTGGGTTTGGAGCAAAACGCATTACAACATCCTTGTTTTTACCTGGAAGTTTTGGAAGACCTTCTTCTTTCTTTTGTTTTTTCTCTTCAACAGCAACTCCCAATTCTTCCATTTTAGCTTTCTGTTCCTCTGGTGAAAGTGCATTCACTTGAGCAACGATCTTTCCTGATAAAGGACCAATTTCCTTAGCTCTTGGCCTGAGTTCTGGCTCACTGCTCATAATGGAACCCATAACAGCTCCAGGATTCGCACTTCCCTTATGTTTAGCTGCATTCAATAATGCATGTTTAAATACAATTTCTTCTAATTC
>JAZNRM010000204.1:0-7048 GCA_045590695.1 Methanobrevibacter sp. | reverse complement strand
CTTAAAAGAAAAAACAACAAATTTATAATATCTTTAAACATAATATCCATATAAATGATTACTTTTTGGAGATGCTAATTTGAAAAAGACAAAGATTATAGCAAGCATTGGTCCAGCATCTGATTCTGTTGAAACAATGACTGAAATGGTTAATAACGGCATGGATTGTGCACGCATTAACCTTAGCCACGCTACAGAAGAGAGCATATTGAAAACAATAGAAGTTATCAGGGAAGTTCGTAAGATATGCAATCGGCCTATTGCCATTATGTATGACACTAAAGGGCCGGAATTCAGAACCTTGGAATTTGAATCTGAAGGAGTGACTCTACAAAAGGGAGATACCATTAAGATGAGCAAAACATGCATACAAGGAAATGAAGAAGAATTCGGAGTCAATCACAGTGAAGCAATCGACCTGATAGAAGTGGGAAACAAGGTGCTTATAGACAATGCTCTTCTTGAATTGGAAGTCATAGAAAAGCAAGATGACCATGTTGTCTTGAAAGCTTTAGGAGACGGAGACATTAAAAACCATAAGACCGTTAATGTTCCGGGAGTTGACTTGAAACTGGATTTCATTAGCGAAGCTGATGAAAGAGATATCTCATTTGCAGCAAAGCATTCCTGTGACTATTTGGCATTATCCTTTGTAACTTCAAAAGAGGACGTTATTGCAGCACGTGAAATAATTGAAGAATCCGGAGGAGAGGCTCTAATCATCTCAAAAATTGAAAGCAGCAAGGGAATTGAAAATATAGATGAGATCATTGAAGTCTCTGATGGAATCATGGTGGCTCGTGGAGATTTGGGAGTGGAAGTTTCATTAGAGAAATTGCCAATGTTTCAAAAGGGAATCATTAAAAAATGCCGTGAAAAGGGCAAGTTTGCTATCGTTGCTACAGAAATGCTTGCTTCAATGTATGAAAGCCCAAGGCCTACAAGAGCAGAAGTTTCAGATGTGGCCAATGCAATATTGGATGGAACCGATTGCGTCATGCTATCTGGAGAAACCACTGTTGGAAAGCATCCAGTGGAATCCGTTGAAATGATGAGCAGAATCTGCAAATACGTTGAATCGACTATCGATTATACAAAGCATACTGCATATAAGGGAACAATAGAAGTTAGCGATACAATTGCCAAATTGGTTGTAGAGGCAGTTGAATATTTAGACATTAAATTGATAGTTACACCTACCATGACCGGTTACACAGCACGTAAGATCAGTAATTTCAGGCCAAACCCACTCATATTAGCATGCTGCCCATCTAAGCATATTGCAGAGAAAGTGGTTTTGAACTTTGGAGTTAAGGCTGTGATAACAGACATATTCAGCAACACCTCGGAAATGGCAAGGAATCTTAAGAAAATAGCTAAAGAGGAATTCAATTTGAATAAAGGGGATTTAATAGTGATTACTGGAGGATTCCCATTAGGGGAAAGTGAAAAAACCAATGCCATAAGAATAGCAGAAATAGATTTCTAAAATGGAAAATCCAGATATTTAAAAACTTATTAACCAGTTCAATAATTAGCAGTATTGAAATCAAGTGTTAATTTGATCTTTTTTAATAAAAATAAATGGAAATTACAAAACCATTAGAAAATTTAAATCCATTTTAAAAAAGCAGATAATTAAAAAATATAAAAATAGTGAAAAATAGTAAAAAAGAGAAAAGAAAAAGTTTTGATCAAACTTTTTTTAAAAGTTTGGAATTATAATAACTCTTTTCTTAAATCAATAGTGTCCTTTAAGTCTGGTCCAGTAGAAATGATTGTTACTGGAACTCCAGTCTCTTGTTCTATTTCTGAAATGAAAGCTTTGGTTTCTGCAGACAATTCACCATAATCCTGAACACGAGCGCAGTCATATAACTTGTCTACACAGGTTAATGCAATTTGAGTAGCTCCATTGATTCTGCAGGATTCCTTAGCAAGTTCCATATCAAAGTAACCGATTCTTCTACGTCTTCCAGTTACAACACCATACTCTTCAAGACCTTTGCTTTCAGCTTCCTCTTGAGTCATTTCTGTTGGGAAAGGACCTTCTCCAACACGTGAAATGTAAGATTTGAATACATTGATGACCTCATCCACTTTAGTTGGCCCTACACCGACATCTGCTGCAAAAGTTGATGCAGTAGTGTCCTTGCTGGTTACAAATGGATATGATCCGTAATAAAGTGAAAGTGCAAATCCTTGGGAACCTTCAATGAATACGTCTTCTCCATTGTCAATAGCTTCATTGCATGCAAGAGAAACGTCACCAAGATAATCTTCAAGTTCAGGAACATCCTTTGCAAGGCCAACAGACCTCATTACACGGTCTGAATTAGCTGGTCCGCAACCGGATCCAGTACTTCCAATCTTTTTAGCCAAATGTTCGGAATTCTTATCTCTAGACATATGCTCTTCAGTAATGATTGCACATCTTGGGTCTACAACCATTCTTTCCTTTACATTGTATTTCTTCAAGTCTTCGAATTCCTTGAACAATACATCTGGGTTTACTAAAACTCCTGCACCAATCATAAGTTTAGCGTCCTTATGAACAAAACCAGATGGAGTTAACCTTAAACCATATTTTTCTCCATTGAATTCAACAGAATGCCCTGCATTTGGTCCAACACCTGCACGAGCAATAATGCTTGGCTTATCATTATCACAAAGGTAAGTGATGCATTTTCCTTTACCTTCATCTCCCCAAGCTCCACCAACTAGTATACTACAAGTCATTTAAAATCTCCTTTTAAAATATTATTTTTAGTTAGTTTTACAATAGTCTAAGTGTAGTTTAAAATTGTATAATCATTATAATTTGAATTTGATTCTTAAGTATAGTTTTAAGTATAATTTAAGTTAGTATAGTTCTGAAATATAGTTCAATAACCATATATATTATATTTTTTAACATTAATAAAGATTATCATGATATGAAAATTTTAAAAAAATAGCTTGAAATAATAAACAAAATTATAGAAAAATAGTGGAATTCAATAAAAAAATTAAAGATTTTCAAGCATCTTCCAATATTTCCAATAGCTTTTGGAGATATAAGTATCTCTCATACTTGAATTGCTCATTGTTTGCTAAAAAGGCATCCAAGACATGTGAATTCATTTGGCGCAAGATGGATAATTGAATAATGTTCTTTACATCCTCATCAATCTTTCCTTGAAGAATCAATTGCCCAAATCCAGTAGCTATTATTGTATAATCCAAACTCATCAATTCCTCATAGAAATCCATATCCTGAATGATTTTCAAAATGTTTTCACTTTCTATGATGTCATCGTTAAAGTCTTCCAATTCCAAATCCCAAGACTCTAAAATCCATATGAAGCATTCGATTATAGGAGTTTTTGGATTTTCAATCAGCCAATTGGATATTTCACAAAATGCAATATATGCCTCTTCACATCCAAAAGGGGAAAGCTCATCAGTGGCATCCCAGAAGAACTTATAGTCTGCTATCTTAACAGCACGTTCATTAGGCACTTCTCCAAAGAAATAGCTGTTCTCATCCAAATAGTTATAGCCTTTTTTCAATTGTTCCATAAATTCACCAAAACGCCTATTTTAGAGGAAACTCTTCACAAAGAGAATCTTCATCATACTCCTTATCAGTTCCTTTCTTGTTCCAGTAATCCAAATAATACATCATCCAAGTGTTTGAAACCCTTTTGATCTCATCATCATCCAATGCTTCAAAATCATTGAAGAAATTTATGAAGTCTCCACCTACAGCAATGGCTATCTCTTCACACTCAAAGGACAATAGGAAATCATAATTCTCATTCTCATTTCTTTTATCTGCAAAAACCTTTTTAAACTTGTATTTTGCATCAATTTCCTTTAAATAATCATGATTCTGGAATTTGAAATCCATGACCTTTTTTGAAAATTCCTGATAGAAATAGGGATATCTTAAAGAGAGATATTCATTGGAATTTAACAAATGATTCAGATAATCCTCATCGAATCTTAAGAAATCAAGATTTTTATTTTCATTAAAAAAGACTGCCAAATAAATGTTCTGGCCAAATCTAATGGCTAATTCTCCCCTATAGGAATTGTCTATAATAGGTCTTGAGGACAATTTAAGATTCTCAAATTCGAGATAAAGTGAATCTGAATTGTCATCTATTTCCAGCCAAGTCCATTTTCCCTGTGAAATGGCGTCTTCAATAATCTCTTTTGATCTATTGTTCATTTTCTTCACTGTTTAATCTGATAAAGTCTTCAAGGGCTCCGTCCATGGAATACTCCTTTCCATCAAATTGCTTTTTCCAATTGAAATTCCTTATTTCAATTATTTCATCTACAGACTCGCCCCAATTGATTTCAAAACCATAACTTTTAAGGGTTTTTACTATCTTTTTAGCTATTTCCAATCCCTTTTCCTCATCGTATTCAAAATCGCCAAATGCAATGTTCAATACATTATCTTCAATTGCATTTTCAATGTCTTCAAAGGCATAGAAACAGAATCCAATAGGATTGTATTTATTATTCCTTAAATGTACAAAGAGTTCAAATGAGTCCTGAATTCCCTCTTCAATGTCATAGCCGGCATTATGGATGGAAATGATCTTTTCCTTTGTCAAATCGCAAAATGCATTTTTCAAATTAATGAAATCGTCAGAATCCCCATCTAAATCTTCAAGACTCTCCTTATTTTCCAAAAGGAGTTTAGAGACTAAATCATCAGATATGTCCTCTTCGATAAATTCATCAGCAATGATTTCCAATATCTCATCATCACCATAAAAACCGCTCTTTATCAATAGCTGGATTTCATAATTGATCTCATCAATAAGTTCCTTATCCATAATAACACCAATTAGACTTTAATTAGAAAATAATAATCAAATGATAAAAAAAGTAGAAAAATAAAAATAAAAAAATGGAAATCATTAAGCTCTAATGATTTTAATGGTATAAATGTTCTTTCTTTCAGTCAAAGTGACAACTATTGTGTCGTCTCCAATTTTAACAACACAAAACTCATCTCTGTACTTGTATTCATAACCTTTAATTTCAGCATAACCTCTTAAAGCCTTTAAATGATTTACTTCAAATTTACGATGGAAATCATTAATGACATTTGCAAATACATCAATGTCATCAGTAATCTCTATTTCATCAGACTCAATGGTTACAAAGAAGACAAATCCTCCATAATTAACAGCACAATATGCATCATTGCTAAAGAGTGAAGATACTGTCATAGTCAATATGTGAGCTTCAGCCAAGTTTGCTGCAAAGACATTTTCAAAAAATTGTGGAACATTCTGTTCTTGACCAAATTCCCTTATAGCCTTTGCCTCTTCAAGTAAGTCTTCTGGAAAACCGATATCCTCATTGTCCCATGCCCATGACCAGGTATCCTCATCGGGATCCAAGAATCCAATCAATTGAATAGGAAATTCCTTATCGCCAAACTTAACAATTCCCTTTTCAATATCCAATTCAGGTTCAGCATTTCCAACAATGCTTGATAATATTTCCTGCTTTTCTAATGCTAAAGCACCATATTTAGAGAATAAATCTTGTAAATCATCATTTTCTTCAATTAATAAAGAATTAACTTCCATTTCTTTCACCAATAAAAATTTAAAAAAAAATAAAAAATAAAAAGGTCTAGAATGATAATTTAGAGATTCTAGACATAGCTTCCTTAGTGTTTTCCAAGGTATTGAATGCTGTTAATCTTAAGTAACCTTCTCCGCTTGGACCGAATCCGGAACCAGGAGTACCTACAATATTAGCCTCTTCCAAGAGTAAATCGAAGAAGTCCCAAGATTCCATATCGTTTGGAGTCTTTACCCAAATGTAAGGGGAGTTCACTCCACCGTATACATTCAATCCAATATCTGATAAGCTTTCACGAATGATTTTAGCATTTTCTAAGTAGTATTCAATGTTTGCCATGATTTCCTTTTGCCCTTCTTCAGTGTAAACCGCTTCTGCAGCCTTTTGGACAGGGTAGGAAACACCATTGAATTTGGTGGTTTGTCTTCTGTTCCATAATGCATTTACTGATTGCTCAATGCCTTCAGCATCCTTGATTTTGATTTCCTTAGGAACTACAGTGTAAGCACAACGGGTACCGGTGAATCCTGCTGTTTTTGAAAAGCTTCTAAATTCAATAGCAACTTCCTTAGCACCATCGATTTCGTAGATTGTGTGAGGCACATCATCTTCTGTGATGAAAACTTCATATGCTGCATCGAAGAGAATAAGAGCATCATTTTCCTTTGCATACTCTACGAATTTAGCCAATTGGTCTTTAGTTAATGTGGTTCCAGTCGGGTTGTTAGGGAAACAGAGATAGATTAAGTCCACTGGTTCTGTAGGAAGCTCTGGAACGAAGCCATTTTCTTCAGTGCAAGGAAGGTAAACGATATTCTCATACATTCCATCCTCCTTGATGTTGCCTGATCTTCCTGCCATCACATTGGTGTCAACGTATACAGGATAAACAGGGTCAGTCACTGCAATAACGTTATCCAATGCAAATATTTCCTGGATGTTACCGGTATCACATTTTGCACCGTCTGAAATGAACACTTCATCAAGGTCTAAATCCACCCCATACTTGTTGAAGTCATTCTTAATTATAGCTTCTGCTAAAAAGTCATATCCTTGTTCTGGACCGTAACCCATAAAGGTTTCACCATCTGCCATTTCATCAACAGCATCCTTGAAAGCCTTGATTACAGTAGGGACTAAAGGTTTTGTTACATCTCCAATACCCATTTTAATAACGTTCTTATCAGGATTTTCTTCCATGTATTTAGCTGCACGTCTATTTACTTCAACAAAAAGATAACTGTTTTGCAATAAAAGATAGTTTTCATTAATTTTAACCATGTTTTTACCTCAGACAATAATTTGAAATTTAAATAATTAAAATCATTAGTTAATGAAAATCTAAAACACCAAAATTATAATTAATATAATCCCAATTGAATAACTAAAATCTCTAAAATTAACTTAATTAATAATTTCTAACTAGATTTCTAACTATTTAACACTTAAT
>JAZNRM010000203.1:0-3442 GCA_045590695.1 Methanobrevibacter sp. | reverse complement strand
AACTATGTTCAAGTTCAAATTTTAGGCCCTAATGATGATATAATTTTTAATGATACAGTTGATTTTGATATGGTCAATATGGATTTTAAGTGGCTTAGACAAATAAAATTTTTTATTTACGAATTTTTATAAATTCAGTTTACTGAGTATTTTTCACTAAACTCTATTTTTCATTTATTCTTTATTTTAAACAGTTTAAAACTCTCTTTTTATTATTTTTTATTACTTTTTTTAATTCTTTTTTATTATTTCTTTTTTTCGTTTTATGATTATTATTCCAATTTCGTAAAATTTGGGTTTAATGAACTAAATTAAACAAAAAACAAGAAAATAAGTAAAAAGAATAAGAAAATAAAATGAAAATTATTTCCTATTTTCCAAGTCTTCAATGACCTTTTTAGCTACATACTCACCAGACAAGAGCATTCCACCAAATATAGGACCCATGCGTTGGGAGCCATGAACTGCATTTGCAGCCATTCCAGTAACATATAATCCGGGATAAACTTCAGTAACATTCTCCAATATCTTGGATTCTGCCCTATCAGCCCACATGGATTTCTCACCCATTATCCTACCTGTTGCAGTATTCAGTCTTCCTCCCATCTTCTCTTCAACAATCTTGGTGATTTCTGTTGGATGGCCTGTTGCATCAATGACCGCCTTAGCTCTGACAGTCAATGGATCTATGTGCAATCCAGACATCTCTACAGAGCTCCAATTCAATACAATCCCATTTATTCCATTTTCCCTAACCATCAAGTCTTCAATAGACATCAGATTAAATATTTTAAGCCCTGCTTGAGTTGCTTTGGAACATAAGGTGGAAGTGCATTCAACCGAATCAACAACATAATAATTGTCTTCAAAAACTTTAGATCTGATTCCAAACTCATCGAGGATTCTCTTTCCTTCCTCCTGAACGACAACCTTATTGAACATCATTCCACCACCCCACATGCCTCCGCCTATGCTGAGCTTTCTCTCAAACAATGCAACCTTATATCCTGCCTTAGCAAGATAATATCCGGCAGTGACTCCAGAAGGGCCTCCCCCACCAATGGCTACATCCATATCTGTGTAATCTAATAAATCATTCATATATTCCTGTATAATCGCTTTTGATATTGTAATATCATCCAATTTTTACAATATAAAACCTCCATTTGAATAGATTTTTGTTTTGATTAATTAAAACAATTATAAGTATTTTAGCTTTTTATATATTTAAATTTTATTATAACGGCGAATTAAACTTAAAAAAAGGAAATAAAAGTTGTTTCGTAAAACTTTAGTTTAATGAACTAATTTAAACGAAACTTTGAATCAATAAATTTATTATGATGGTTGAATAAAAAATCATTATTAAAAAAATATTAATATGGGGGGATTGTAATGACTAAGTTTTGTCCTGAATGTGGGGAAGAAAATGAAGATGTAGCATTGTTTTGTGCAAAATGTGGACATGATCTAAAAGATGTTGACCAAAGAATGAAATCAGGCAACCATGCAAAGACTTCCAGAAATGCACCGAACTTTAAAGCTTTAGCTGCACTTATAGTAATCGTGGCTATAGTGGGAATAATGGCCTTTAGTTTCATAGGAAACAACACTGATGATTCTCAAAACATAACCTTGATTAAGGAGAACACTTATGGATTCACTTTTGTAAATGATGGAGTTCCATTTTATAATTATGAATTGGAAGGAGTCTTCAAGAACTTGCCAGATGATCCTAAAGGTTATCAGATGAAAGCAAGCTATTATGACACAGACAATAATTTCATAAAATCTTATGAGGATGACTACTTGAGTACCGTGTTTCATTTTTCTAAGGATTCGCAGCCTTTCACTTTAGGTTCCATTCAAACCAATGAATTCTATAATGTCAGCCATATTCAATTGGTGATTACAGATCCAAATGGGGAATTGGTTTTCAATGAGAGTGTTGATTTTGATATGGGCAAGATGGATCTATCTGGTGTTTAGTAAAACTCCGCTTTAATGAACTTAATTAAACTAATAAACAAATACTTTAGTTTATTAATCTATTTTTTCTTTTTTTATTCATTATCATCTTTTTCACTTTACTATTTTAAAAACTTTTTATATATTAACTTAAACTTTTTTTAAGCCTATTCATAAAATAAATTGTAAACTATTAGGGAAAAACATACCCTAGAAGAATATAATTATTAAGAAATATATATCATTACAATATAGAAAAAATATTTCAAAATTATCATTAAAAAGTGAAAAATATGTCTAGTGAAAAACCATTCGGACTTGTTGCCAAGCAAAAGATACAAAAGGGAATGACAATCACTCGAGAAAAGATCATACCTATGGAATTTGATGAAAGCAGATATGATATTGTTGAGGTTAATGTTGAAATCAAGGATTTAGACCCTGTTTTCCATGACTATAAAATTGTAAACCTATCTGATCTTCATCTTGGCCAATGGTTGACTCCAGAGTATCTGGAAGGTGTAATCGATATTGTAAACAGACAGGAACCAGACATGGTTGCACTTACTGGAGACTATGTGTCCTATGTTCTTGAGGATGTTGCAGAAGACCTTGAACGATGCCTATCCATGATTGAAGTTAAAGATGCATCCCTTGCAGTGCTTGGAAATCATGATCATTGGAACGGAGCAGATGAAATTAGGCAAATCTTGAAGAATGCAGGAATAATAGATGTGAGCAATGATGTCTATACAATATCCAAGGATGGGGAAAAGGAAGTGGTTTATCTTCACATTGCCGGTGTTGACAGCATGAAGCTGAATAAGGAAGACATTGATGCTGTTATGCTTAAAATACCAGAACACGGCCCTGCAATAATGCTTGCTCATGAACCTGATTTTGCAGACATTACTGCAACTACTGGAAGATTTGCACTTCAAATTTCGGGCCATTCCCATGGTGGACAATTCATCATTCCTGGACTCAACACCACAATTTTAAGAAGTGACTATTCTCGAAAATACCCTGTTGGAGAATACCAAGTAGGGGATATGGTGCAATATACATCTAAGGGATTGGGAACAAATGTTTTCTGGCTCAGAATCAATTGTGCCCCTGAAATAACAATTTTTAGATTAAAAAGTCCTGAAGTTGAAGAAAAAATTGGAAATGAGGAAAGCAAAAACATTAATCAAACATTATCAGTTAGTCATTCCAAGAAAATCTTCCCAACAAGGGATGATGTTGACAATTTCCTAAATATTGATGATATAAGCGAATTTATAGAATCAAAAAGAAAAAGAATCCCAGTTTATATGGAAAATAAGACAGACAACATTAAAGAAAACATAAACGAGATTCCAAAATATATAGAAAGTAAAATGAAGAAATAAAAAATAATTTAAAGTTCAATGAACTTAATTAAACTATTTTTTGTGATTTTAATAATATTCCTTATAGTCCCATAACAGTT
>JAZNRM010000202.1:0-3049 GCA_045590695.1 Methanobrevibacter sp. | reverse complement strand
GAATAAAAACTTTTTTTGTTTTGTTGTTTTGGAATTAGAAAAAAACAATATGGTTTTTACTTTTTTTACACTAAACTTCTTTTAAAGTATATGAAGTTTTTTTAATTCTTGAAATAACTATCCATTATTTCAAACAGGATTTACAATTAAAAAAATCTTTTTTTAAAATTCAAATAATTGTTTTATTATTGTTCAACAGTCTAAATTACTTATTTCTTGGTCCAAGTTGACTAACCGTATTATAGAACTCTTTCATGGTCCTTTGGAATTTTTCACCTTCAGAAGCTGAAATCCATTCAAATCTGAATCGTTCCTTGTCAATTCCAAATTCCTCTATGATGTCTTTAGTCATCAATGCCCTTCTATTCCATTTGTAATTACCTGCATCATAGTGACAATCGCCTATATGGCAACCGCCTACGAATACTCCGTCGGCACCTTCTTTAAATGCCTTAAAGATCATAGAAGGATTGATTCTTCCAGAACACATAACTCTTATAATACGCACATTAGGAGGATATTGCATACGTGCGGTACCTGCAGTATCAGCACCGCCATAACAACACCAATTACAACAAAAACCTACTATTTTAACATCTTCTGCCATAATATTCAACTCCTATTAAAAGTCTTCTTTCATTGGACTGTATAATGGAGGCTTTTCATCCCCAATACCTGCAAGATATCCAGTTTGGCTTTCGTATTTCTTTTGCAATTTATGGAATAGCTTAGATACTGGAATTTCCATTGGACATACATCATCACATTGACCGCAATTTATGCAGCTTGGACTCATATGAGATAATCTTACACCATGGAATCCTAATGGATCAGGAGGTGATTGCGGGTCATCCTTAAAGTAAGGCTTTTCAAGTTCACATTCATGACACCAGCAGATAGGACAAACGTCACGGCAAGCAAAGCATTTTATGCATTTGTTCCATTGGGCTTCCCATTCCTCAAGGGATAGGCCATCATCCAATTGTTTGCCAACATTTCTATTACCCATCTTAATCATGATGTTTTCAACTTTGTCCCTCATTTCCAAAGCCTTTTCAGAAGGCGCCTTAGTTTCAATGAATCCTTCTGCAATAGCTCCATCAATTATTTCCTGACCTTTTTCAGTGTTGATTTCAACAAATGTCCAACCAGGTTCGCTACCCCAGTTACCACATGCAATGTCAGCATTACGAGGAACTTTAAGTTCACATCTTTGACAGTTGTCACGACGTCCGTAACCTTCCTCTTCCAAGTCATCAATCTTGATTCCGATTTCTTCACCATCATCAAGCTCGATGATGAATTTACCTTTGTCAATTTCTTCCTTAACGACTTTAGAAGGGTCAACCTTATAGAATTTTTCGATCATTTCCTGTGCCATTTCAGGCCTTACTGTACCACCACAGTTCAAACCGACAGTGATGATCTTATCGCCATCAATTCTGTGTCTTTTAACCAATTCATTAATAGCCTTTGCATCACATGGCTTAACTGCAACAGCTATTCTTTCATCAGCTAAAAAATCAGAAATCAAGTCACTTACCATTGTAGGTGCACAATGCAAGGAACCGCATGTTTCAATGACTTCTTCTGCACTGGTTAAAAGTCTTGGAACACCATCATAGACATCAATGCCCTTATTAAGAGTCAATACTCCATCAACCAATTCATTAGCTAATAAATATTGAAAAATAGAACTTACTGCTCCTCCACATGCTCCACTATCAGTTATTTCATTAGCCTTACTTTTAGCAAGAATTAATTTTTCACTCATTTTATCACCGATATCAAGCAAGCTCATTGAATATTTCCATTTCGCTTATATTATCATTTTCACATTCAACAGATATGTCAAAGCATTGTTCCAGACCTTCACAGTTAGTGAAAGTTCCGCATTTTTCCGCCCAGGATTTTCCAGGGAGAATGACATCTGAGAGTTGAGCAAAACGATTGTTTTCACTGGAAATATTTACAATAAAACCTTTTCCTTTAATGTCATCTTCAGATATGTAATCCAATGGATTATCTTTAACGACAATAAGTACTTTAGAGTCATCAATAATGTTCTTTATCTCTTCTTCGTCCCATGAATTCAATCTGTTCATTGCACCTTTCATGTTAGGGGTGTTGAAAACAGGCAATAGCTTTGCACCGGTATCGGCAGACAATGATTCCAATAATGAAAAGTCATCCTTGCAACAGATCTTGTTTGCAATGATTATTGAATTTTCATCCAAATTGCCTTTTACAGCATCTATCTTATCTTCAAGATGACCGTCAAATTGAATGAATTCATCTGCATTCAAAGAAGTGATGGATTTTTCCACATCATCTAAATTAATGAGGCATGCGCCATTTTCTTTAGACAAGACTATTCTTCTAGCCAATAAAGGATTTTCCCTATAAATGTCCCCAATAGCCAATATGGTGTTTGCACTTGCTATATCATCATAGCTTGCTACATCAGCTGAGAAATTAGGGAAGTTATATCCATAAAATCCTATTTTTTCACAACCAAAGCCATCAGCAAATTCTTTAATCTTATCGAGCTCTTCATTAGTACTGTTACCGGAACAGATAATGGCTAACTCACTTTTATCTATGGAAGCTAACTGGTCTTTAACAAGGTTTAAGACAGTTTCACAGTCAGATCCCTCAAGTTCGCCATTTTTCACTATTGAAGGTTCCTCAATTTGATTATCAAATTGCAAGATGGAATTTCGACCGTTTAAACAATTTTTTCCTTCATTTATAGGATGTCTCTTGTATGGATAGGTTCCAACTACTGCTCCATCTTTTGAAACAATATTCAAACCACATCCTACAGAACATGAAGGACATATTGTATGTTTTATGTCTAACATAAAATTCTATCTCCAAAATTTTATCAACCAGATATAAAAATATATCTTAATTAAAAATTATTCTCTTATTACTCAATTATCAAAATAATGAGTTTTAGTAATACAATTTTCAAAAAAAGGAATGTAAAACCTTTTAAAATGAATATTATACCATAAACACTTAAATTTTAATAAATAAGCGAGTG
>JAZNRM010000201.1:0-4428 GCA_045590695.1 Methanobrevibacter sp. | reverse complement strand
TTATTGTTATAAACATTAATTAATCAGTTTTTGAATAATATTGAAATAATATTGAAATTATATATGCAATATGAATTAATTGTCAATTTACATATCAATTCAAAAACGTGAATTAATTAATTAAACAATAAAATCAATTAAATAATTTAAAAATTTAATTTTATTTTATCAATGGAGGAATAACTTTGAGTATTTTCGGAAATGAAGACGCTATTGAAATTGAACCAACCAGAGTTGTGAAAAATAGTTTAGGTATTGACTTAGGTACCTTAAACACAGTAATCGCAAAACCATCAGGAGACAAATTTGACTTATACCAAATTCCTTCTGTAGTTGCTGTCAAAAAAGATGATCCTTCTGCAGTGCTTGCTGTTGGGGAAGAAGCTAAAAAAATGTTAGGCAGAACCCCTGAAGACATCGTTGCAGTAAGACCACTTAAAAAAGGAGTAATCGAAAACGTTGCACAAGCACAAGCATTACTCATTAGAGCTATGGAAATTGGTATTAACGAAGGAGAAACTGTAGGAAGAATTGTCATCGGTATTCCTGGAGACGCTTCTGAAGTAGAAAAGAATGCTGCTGAAGAAATAGGTAGAAAAGCCGGTGCTGAATACGTACTAGTAGTCAGTGAAGGTTTAGCTGCAGCTATTGGTGCAGGATTGCCTATTGCAGAACCAAATGGAACCATGGTAATTGACATTGGTGCAGGATCTACTGATTTAGTGGTTATTTCCCTTGGTGGAATCAACGATATTGAAACCGTAAGAGTCGGTGGAGACGACATTGATAATAGAATCGTAGAATTGGTTGCAGAAAAATACAATGTTGCAATCAGCATCCACGATGCAGAAGCTGCAAAAATGGAAGTTGGTATGATCCATTGCAGTGAAGAATTTGAAAACTTAAGCTATGAAGTTATTGGTAAATCCTTAGAAACTAACAGACCTAAAAAAGTTGTTATTGATTCAATGTTAGTTGCAGATGCAGTAGAACCTATCATTCAAGCGGTTGTTGGTGGATTAAACCTTATCTTAGAAAGATTACCTGCAGAATTGATGATGGGAGTTTACAAAAATACTGTAGCAGTAGGTGGAAGTTCCAGATTAAGAGGTCTTAAAGAAAGAATTTTCGACGAATCAGACATTCCGATTCAAATTTCTGATGACCCTATGACTGTAGTCGCTAAAGGAACTGCAATCGTAGCTGCCGAACCATTAGCTTTAGAACCGGAAGTACGTTTAAAAGCTATGAAATAAATTTAAACAATTTCAAGCGTTATTAATACGTATAAATACTATGGATTGTCTTTACAATCCATAATATTCCTTTTAACACCAAATAATCAACACCATCAAATTACTTCTTTTAAACTTTAAAATACCTATTTTTTATAAAAACTAATTAAAAAATAACAAAGACTAAACTATTTAAATAATAAAACTGGATTTAATAATATGGATACACTAGGATTGGATGAAGCTGGAAGAGGCCCTGTATTAGGCCCAATGGTTGTTGCAGGAATCGTTATACCTGAGAAAAAGGAAAAGATCATTGAAAGAATGGGTGTGAAGGATTCCAAAAGATTAACTCCAAACAGAAGAACTGTTCTTTACCGCAAATTGACTAAGATGTTCGATTATGAAACTGTAGTCATCACTGCAAGGGATATCGATAATTTAAGAGCAAAGGGAATTAATCTTAACCAAATTGAAAAGCTGGCTATGCGTAAAATAATCAATAATCTAAGAGCGGATAGAATTATCATAGATGCTTTGGATGTAAAGGAAGGCAGACTTCAGGAAGAAATGCAGGAATATGTAGGGCATACTTGTGAAGTCATTGCAGAGCATAAGGCAGATGATAATTACTTGGCAGTCGGTGCAGCTTCAATCATTGCAAAAACAAAAAGGGATATGCTTGTTGAAGAAATCAATAAGGAATATATCAGGTCCACTAAAGATAGAGCTGGAATCGGCTCTGGATACCCAAGTGATCCTAAAACAAAAGACTTCCTAAAAAAATACAAATATGATGAAATGCCTGACTTTGTTAGAAGAAGTTGGGGAACTGTTCAAAAAATAAAAGAAGCCGAAGAGGCTGAGAAATTAGAATAAAAATTTCTAAAAAATAGTTAAAATTAGAAATAGAAAAAAATTAGTTAAAATTAAAAATAGTTTAAAAATAAAAATTAATTAAAAAAATAAAAAATGGAGTTATTCTGGATTGAAACCAGCAATTTTCCATTTTCCATCAAATATTGCTGCAACTGAAGAAACAGGATTTTCAAATTCAGCAAATGCACCTTCATCAAAAATGAACTTACATGCATCATCAGGAGTTTCTGCAGAGAAAACAACATCTTCAGGAGTGTTTTTCTCATAAGTGGAAATGAATTGAGCTTTACCATCTTCTATTTTTTCAACCAATACTTTACTGTCAGTTACAATACCTATGTAAGCTTCATAACTGTCTGCACTACCTTTTACTACTGCAGCGATTCTTGGAGTGTTGTAATCATCCTTTTCATAATCCATTGTGATTAATGAATATGCCATTGCATCCCTAATGTTCATTCCAATAGCTATCTTATCTGCAATAGGATTGGTTTGAGAACCGTTTGAAATAACTGCAATGTCATCAAGAACCTTTACACAATCGTAAGCAATGTAAGAGTTTTTGAAAATATCAGTTTCAAATCCTTCTTTTGGAATGATAGCTGCTTCATCTTCAAGAACCTTTACTTGTCTGTTTGGAAAAGACCTGCTTGAAACTCTATAAGCAACATAAGGTTTTCCATCTTCTGTTTTTCCTGCTGAAATAATTCTGCCTAAATACATTGTTTTTACCCCAATTAACTATATAATATTCAATATTTTAAAAAGTAGAAAATATGAAAAATTTGAAAAAATTAAAAAAATTAAAAAAATAAAATAATAATGAAATTTAAATCATTCTGGACTATGAACTGCCTCTTGAGGGCTCATTCCAGATGGCGCTTGAATATATATCGCATGCTCGCTCGTTTTAATCTGAACATCACCTTGGTCAAGCACTCTTGCATGAACACCGATAGCATTTCCTCTTATCTCAGAAGACATGTCTACACCATTTACAACAACTTTCTGCAGTCCTGCAACCGGCAGCAAATAATACTCTGCATCACCAGTAGTGTCAGTCATGTTCGGCTTTCCAGTGCCTGTACCAGTGTCATCACCAGTAACAGATGCAGCACCGAAAGTACTGGTCACCACTAAAAAGATTAGTAAAGTAAATAAAATGTCAATAAAAGGAACTAACTTGATTTCAGGTTCATCCCGATTCATCTTTTCCTTATGACGCTTAATGTCAATTGCCAATTTAACAGCTCCTTGATTATTGTCTTAATTTACTTTCAGTAATTTCAGATTTTACATCACATTTTTCCAATATGATGTTACTTATACTCTTTTCAAGCATACTCGGCTTAAATGAAATTTGAATATTTGAATAAGGGTCAGAGATTTCCTTTACGCTAACAATGCCCTCTGCTTCCTGAAGTGCTTCAATTACACAAGGCAATTTTTCGTAAACTCTGATTTTAATTACCGCATAACTCCAATTGGTCATTTTGGTAGCTAATTCAATCTTATCCATTTCTGCATCAATCAAACCTTTGATATAAGTGTATAACGGCATAAGAACAATAGCTACAGTTAAACCTGCAATAGTAGTGATAAGAGCAATGTAAATACCTTCAGCCATAGCTGCAGCATCAGGATTTACACCTAAATTCTTAAAGGTCATCCAAATACCCAATACAGTACCGATCAATCCTAAGAAAGGAGCAAGCTCGATAATGGTCTTTAAAGCACTGATTCCATTGGTCATTTTTGAGAGCTCAACAATGAAGATCTGCTCCATACTTTCTTCAACTTCTATTTTGTTTTTATAACCGATTTTCAATGCTTCAGACATGATTCTTGAAACAGGGTTCTTATAGTGACTGATATTCTTTAAAGCTTCAATAGCTCCACCTTGTTCCATAGATGAGGTAATTGTCCCCATAATCTCTGTAGCATCAATTTTACTTATTTTTCTAAGGTAAAATATCTTCCTTATAGATATTAACAGACCATAGATACCAAGCAAAAGAATTATATAAGTGATAAGTCCTCCACTTTGGAGCATCTCCATAATCATGTCAAATCCATTAATAAGACCTTCTATAATCATAATATCCTCTAAAGAACTTTATTTTATATGTATTCAATAAAATATCTATTTAATAGTTATAATTTAATAATTCATTTTTAAAATTGAAATGAATATTAATCATATTAATTATAATTTTATTATTTTTAATATAAAAGCATATTGTTAATTTTTTAAAAAAATAAAGCATTATTTTTAATTTTTAATTAAAACTCCATCATATAGGACTCTACCTAA
>JAZNRM010000200.1:0-3420 GCA_045590695.1 Methanobrevibacter sp. | reverse complement strand
AATCCTAAAAAATGATTAAAAAATAAAAGAATAAAGAAAAAATTAATAAAATATTTTTATGCTACTTCCACATCTTCAATTTTAGAAGACTTTTCTACTTTTGCAGCTTTTTTACTATTTTCTTCATCCAAATCAATCATTAATGCATCTTCTTCTAATGCACCCGGATCTTTTTCAATGCATTCTTTTACTTTTGCAGTGATTGCTCCACCGTCTTCGTTGTCAATCATGTCAACAAGTTCTACTTGTTGTTGGAATCTTTCTACACCTTCCATAGGAATGTTTTCCACAAACGGAATAGCACCGGTAGCACCAGTGATTTTCTTTTTCTCAGGGTCGCAACCATTTTCGTGTAATGCTTGGATACTTTGACCAGTAATGTGACCTTGTACCTCAGCTCCACAAAGAATCAAGAATCTGATGTTTGGGTTTGAAATGATGTTTGCTACAACTTTTTCAATACCTAAGTTTTCAGTCTTGCATGGTCCAGCAATAGCTGCTCCAGCAGCTGCAGGAATGTCTTCATTGTGAGAAGCTAAAGTAGTTACAGCAACAGGACTTTCAGGGTCTCCTACAATATAATCTCCACTTACTACAGGCCAATTATCAGCGGTTGGTTTTTTATCTGCCATAATATCTCTCCGTTAATTTTAATCTAAGCTAATTTTTTTAATGTTTAAACTATCGAACTATAAAATCCCTAAAATATGAAAATTGATTAATTGATCAAATTAATTTCATATTAAACAAACTACAAATAAATTTATAATTAAATGAGTATTTAAACATTTGCTCATTTTAACTTTAAAAAAAATAAATTAGACTTTAAGAACTTGTATAAATGGCTAAATTTTATTAAAAATAGAAAATAAGCACTTAATAATCTTATTTAGAAAAATAAACAAAAAAATAAGGAAAAATTCATTAAACAAGACTTATAACGAATTATTAAAAATAGGTAAAAATGAGATAAAAATAGTGAAAATGAAAAAATTAAAAATGGAAAATAGAAAATAGAAAATAGAAAAAGTAAAAAAAATGATTCATCAATTAGTTATGAATCAATAAGACATCTTTTTCACATTCTTTAAGTACATTCTCAGCTACACTTCCAAGAACAAACTTATGAATGCCGCTTACACCAGAAGATGCAATGATAATCAAGTCACAATCTTCATCTTCTGCAACTTTATTGATTTGTTCAGATGGGAAACCTGATTTTACTATGGTTCTTACATTAAAACTGTCATCAAAGCAATCTGCCATAGCTTTTACATTATCTTCAGCTTCCTTTACAGCTTCCTTATTTATTTTCCTTACATCTTTTTCCCTATGGAAAGCTGTTTTTCTTATTTTAATAGCAACAGAGAGAATAATGATTTCTCCACCATCTCCCAATACATGTTTAGCTCTTTCAACTTCACGTAAAGAGTGTTCAGATCCATCAGTTGGTAATAAAATTCTTTTATACATAATTCCACACTTAATCTTAAAAATACAATTTCAATTTAAAAATATTTTTCGTAATAATATATTTGATTTAACTTATATAAGTATATTATCAATTCATTCGGCAATACATTAACAAAGTTAATGAGAATGTTTACCTTTGACTTAAATACTTATGAGTTTGAACAGATAATTTAACATTTTCTAAACGAGGGAAATTTTCCCTAATCAAATCAGCCATTTGATCGTCTTTGCTGAATTCCCCTTGAAGCCAGATTGTCTTGTTATAGCCATACTTATCCTTTAGGGAAATGACTTCATCTATATCCTCTTGAGAAGTGATTACAAACTTAAAGAAGACATTTTCATATTTATAATAATTTTCAAAGACCTTTTCCTTATCTTCCTTTGGACTGACCACATATTCCATTTCAGGAAGATATTCAAAAATGGAACCGTTTGTCTCAAGCTGAATCTTAATGTCTTCAGGAAGCTCCTTAATCAAACGCTTTATCTCTTCCATCTGTAAAGTAGGTTCTCCACCGGTTATAACCAATAATTTTATATTATTGAACTCCATTTGAGTAATTAGAATCTCTGCAACATCATCAACAGAGAGCATTTCATATGTTGAAATGTCTGTATCACACCACTTACAATTTAAATTGCAACCATATAATCTCAAGAAAGTTGCAGGAGTTCCTATGTAAGGCCCTTCCCCTTGAAATGATGTGAATATTTCACTAACCTTAATTTTAATCACCTACTTTAAAAAACTCAACAATTTAACAAACAATAAACTTAAAATAATATCTACTTAATTATTCCATAGGTTCGTAAGTTACACCGGTTTCTGGAGTTTCATAAACTCCAACACTTACCAAGCATTCGATTTTAGGTTTTAATCCATCATAGAAGAACTTACTCATTTCTTCCATTGTAGGATCTTCTGAGTCCATGAATTCATTTAAGTTCAAATGATCAACACCAATGAATTCATTGAAAATCGCTTCAATGTCATAGGTGTCCATAATCATATTTCTGTAATCTAAATCCTTATATGGGGCCTTTAAAGTTAAGATGACCTTATATTGGTGTCCATGCCATTGAGTACATTTTCCACCTTGATTCTTTAATTTGTGACAACCATAAATCCTATGTTCTGATACTAATGTTAACATAAATATAACCTCCGTAACTAATAAAAATTTCCAATCAGTTTGATTTTAATTATTTTATTGATTTAATAATCAATTAATCTATTCCTAATTCCTTTTTAGCTTCTTCAATAGCTTGTATTCTTGATTTGCAACTGAAGCATTCACCACAAGGAGTTCCATCATTGTTTACATAACAGCTCCAAGTCTTTTCTATTGGCACTCCCAATTTCAAAGCAAGCTTTACAACATCCTTTTTGTCTGTATCAATAAATGGAGCGCAAACAGGAATGTATTCATAGTTATTGACTTTATTTAACTCATTGATCTTCTCCAGGAACTCTGGAGTGGTGTCTGGATAATCGCCGACATCCGCCTTGATTGCACCGTAATAGACCTCTTCCATATCATTGCTTATTGCAAATGCAGTTGCAAGTTCAAGCAATATTGTATTTCTGCTTGGAACGACTGTGCTTGCTGGCTCTTCAACATTGTCATTATCCTTATCAGTCAAGCTGCTACTGAGCAAATCAACTATATTCTGTATATCAAATACGAAATGAGGAACATCATTCATTTTACATATTTCTGCTGCCCTTTCAATTTCAATAGCTGCCTTTTGGCCATAATTGAAACTGAGTGCAGTTACATTGTTTCCTTCATTCAATAATTTGTATAATAAAGTAGAGGAGTCCAATCCTCCAGATAATATTAAAACTACATCTTTTGACATTTAAATCTCCATGAATAAAATTAATAAATATATAATATTATATTTCTGTTTTACAATACATTTAAAATTAATTATTAAAAT
>JAZNRM010000199.1:0-5883 GCA_045590695.1 Methanobrevibacter sp. | reverse complement strand
TGGATTATTATTAGTCCTAAAATTGACTTGTTTGGTGTTATTTGAATTCTTTTTAGAATTCACTTAACATTTTTTAAGCTATTTTTCTAATTTTTTTAAGATTTAAAATATTTATATTAGTTTCAATAAATGTTTTAGTATTAATTTTTTCAATCATTTTTAATTTGAGCGATAACATGTCATCTGAGCCTATTTTAGTAATTAAGGATAATGATTCAACAATTGGAATCAGAGCAAGAGTTGGAGAGGAATTCTCTGAACATGAAATCCAATTGAATGTCATGCTTGCATACTATTGGGATAATGATCTTCCAGTTATAGAAAGCATGATAGATCTTTTTGAATCAGCTGTCAAAAGGACAATCAGTGAAGTCCTTCCACACGAAAACCTTTTTTTGAAATATGAACTTATCACTGATGACGAGATAGAAAAGGCAAGCAGATTTGAGATTCATCTAATTGAAGTGAAAGCAGATGATATCAGTTTAAGATTGGATGGAAAAATACTTGCTTTAAAGGGTATTTCATCAAAAGAAGAGTATTCACAAGGAATTTTAGGTTTAAAATTTAAAAAAGAGGATGACTCAAATGATGGAATGATAGTTAAATCTGTTGAAAAGAATATTCCAACTGAAAAGAAGATTTCCTTTAAGGAGTTTGCAAGGCAGCAAAGATTAAAAAATAATAATTAAAAAAAAGTAAATAAGAAGAACTAAACAGTTCTTCTAATAAATGGCAATATCTTTACTAAAGATTCTTTTGCATCTTCCTTGTTTTTATTGTTTTCAATGCTTATATTGCCATCTCTAAATATCCTAGACTCTTTTTCATCAATATTCAATTTGATATAACCGATATCCTCAATAGTTTCAATATTGCTTATATGTTCAGTCTCCTTATTTTTAAGAATCTTATCGGTTTCTGAAATATCAATGCCAAATGGCAATCTTTTTCTAAGTCTAAGATTATTTGCTCCTTTTTCAAGTTCATCATTTAAGATAAGCTCATCATCACTTTCAATTGCTTTAAGATTCAATAGGATCTTGTCATATTGTGATAATTTCAATTCATCAACAATAGAATCTATTTTTTCATTGTCTAAAATGGTATCCAAATCACTTAATTCGATTGTAGCCACATTTTTCTCTTCTCTAAGCTTGACTACATCAGAACCTGTGATTTCTTTCACATATGCTTCACAATGGTCTATCCTATTCACCTTATCGATTGTTACGGTTTCATTAGTCTTGAACCTTGTTGCAAGACATGTTGTGGAATTTGAGTATTCAATATTATTTTCATCAAGGAACTTATGAATCTCAGGAGTTTCAAGTTCAGCTTCAATGAATGGACTTTTAATCTCATACTTGAATTTCATCAATATTCCTGGCCTGTCATGAGTAAGGTCTGTTATATTGTTTCCGTCTATGATAATTTCATATCCTTCTTCATTAGCCTTTTGTTTAATTGCACCATACATTAAGTTTCTGCATAGTAAACATCTTTTTGGACTATTTTCAACAAACTCATCTACATCTAGGAAGTTACCATCTATGATTTCGTGTCTTATTCCAAGTTCAGAAGTTCTTCTTTTTGCAAATTCTAAAAATCCACTTGGAAAAATCTGGTTGTCATAAGTGATTGCAAGCACATCTGCACCAGCTTCCTTTGCAAGGTATGCAAGTAATGTGCTGTCTGCTCCACCAGAGAAAGCTAAAGCTACTTTGCCATAGTCTTTAAATATTTCTTTTACTTTATTTATTTTGATATTTGTATTCATATTTGGCCTCATTAATTTAATAATAAATTCATTTATTATTAGTTTAATTTGATTAATCGCCCGAGTTCAATATCATATCAAATATAAAAAATAATAAATTAACTATTGTTATATTATTCATTGCTTTTAAAATTTTCTATATCAACGTTATATTCTAAAATGAGCTTATTCTAAGTTTTTAATGTATTCCAAGACTTTAATTGCATCCAAGTATTTGATGTCCTTTTCCTTCAATATGAAATCGATAAGCTTTGTTTTCTTTTCATCTTCCATTTTCACTTTTGAGAATATGTTTTGATAGGAACGTTTAGGGTAATAGATCTCTTTGGCAATGCTGTGAATGTAATCCTTTTCCTCTTCAGTGATTATTCCTTCTTTCACTGCCAAATCCAATTTGTAGTCAACATTTACAAGAGCTTCAGATAATGGAACCTGATTGACTGGATCAAAACTTAAAGCCACATCATCATCTGAAGTGATTTCTCCAGACCTGTATGCCTTGTAGACATATCCGATTCCAATCATGCCTAAATCATCAAGCTCTGATGCTCTTAATGCTCCCATACTGCTTCCTCCAACTACAGTTATTCCCTTGTCCAATGCCTTCATGATTTCCTTATGGGCAACTGCAGGAGTATGGTGGAAAGCACCATCAATGATTCCGATTATGTCTGGCTTTTCAGATATTGCCTTTAGGATGTCTCCTCTTTTAACTGGAGGCCTATAGTCTGCATCAAGAATTGTTTTTGCTTCATCCTCTAAAATGGACAATCCAAGGTAAACTATTATCTTCTTCATCAGACTAACCCTCTTCTTGCTTTTCTGTCATATTCCAAAGCACGGTTACCTAATCTTTCCTCATCCAATGAGTAGAGTTCCGCTTTCGGAATGATTACTCTTGCAACATTGATTCCGATTTCCTCTCTTGTAAGGTCAGTGTATAGGACTTGATTGAATCCAACTTTCTGAACCTCTTCAATGCTTGTTTCAATGTCCTTTTTGATTGAGTGTGAGCTTTTGTCTTCAATATCTGAGAGATCGATTGTTTCCTCTTCCCTTTGGAAGTAATGCTTGTTCATTCTTTTCATATGCTCATAGCCGGATTTCCTCATGAAGTCTGCCCTTATTGTATCTTCACGGGTTCCATGAATTTGGGTTGCTCTGCTTTGTGCAACTTCAGTAAGCGCTCTGATGACAGCCACTTCAGGGTTCAAGTGGGTTCCAACACCTAAAGTGAGAAGTGCTGGATCCTTAAGAACTGTATCATCAGCACTTGCAGCTATTGTGGTTATCTTCAAGTCTGCGGTAATGTCCATAAGCTTGATTTCAATTCCTTGGCTATTGAATTTGTCTAAGAGCTCATTGATAATCTCGTTATCAATGCTTTCCTGGCTTATTTCTTTTTTATTTCTTTTAGTAAGCTCAAAAATGCTCCATGCATCCCTTTCAACAACTTCAAATATACCGTGCAATACGGATTCTTCTATGATGTTTCCAGATGCAAGACCATTTGTGTTTCCTTTAAAAATAGCTATTGGACTTGGGCTCACTTCCCTTGTAGGAATATATGGGTGGAAAACTGCATTTGATGGAACATAAACTGTCTCTTCGCTTATTATGTCTTCTGCTTCAATCCATTCGAGCCTTGAATTTTCAACATTTTCATTGCCGTAATTCTTTGGCAAGAGAAGGTCTTTTGGGTCGAGAACATTCTTATCATTTTTAATGTTGTTGTAAGTGTCTACAAATGTTCTCTCACTATCGATATCCTGCCTTTCTGCAGAGTACCTTTCGAATCCTTCCATCATTGCAGATGCCTTTGCCTGCTCTCTGGTAGCGCCCTTTCCTGCATAGACACTTACACTTCCGGATTGTGCAGTTGGACGGATTGCTGAAAAGACTGGAATCTTGACTCTATCCAAGTCTGTAATGTCGGTCAATCTGGTTATTCCAGCAGTTCTAAGCTTTTTCTCATTTATCTCAATTGTTTCTTTTGGGTCTTTCACTCTATGGGTTCCCTTAAAGAATTTTATTGGAATATCTTCAAACATGTTTTTTATCCTTAGCTATTTTTAAAATCTTTTTATATTTGTAATATTTATATTATGTAATTGATTATTTATAATAATTGTTATAGGATAATTTCAATCATTCGTTTAATTTTTAAATAATAAGTGATATATATTCAATTGAGGCTTTCAAATGCAAATTAAAGATAATGAGATTCATAATTTTCACATAAGAAACATCTTGAAAAAATTGGAAGAGAAGGACTTGGATGCCATGCTGGTGGCTAATTTCAATAATATATACTACCTGTCAGGTTACTTGTCAACAAGCTTTGCATTCATGATAATCAAGGAAAATCCAATCATATTTGTTTCTGGAATGGATATGGAAAATGCGGGAAACACCTCTTCCATTGATATTGTGAAGTATGAATCCTTTGACAAAATGATTGAATACTTGAAGGAAGAGAATATCAAGAGCTTAGCTATTGAATCAGATTTGACTGCAAATGTCTATGAAAAGTTCAAGGATTTTAATCTCACCATCTCCAATGCAATATCAACTGAAAGGATGATAAAGTCTGATGATGAAATTGAAAAGATGCTTAAGGCAACTGATATTGCACATAAGTCTCTCATTGAATTGGATGTCAGATCCAAGCAGGAAAAGGGAGCGCAGGAGTGGGAATGCGCTTATGAATTAGGCTATTTGATGAGAAAAAATGGAGCAAGTGCAGAATCATTTGACACTATTTTTGCATCAGGTCCTGTATCAAGTCTACCTCATTCAACTCCAAGGCAGCATGTACTGGAAACTCCTGTCCTTGTTGATTATGGATGCAAGTTTGAAGGATACTGTTCTGATACAACAAGAACTTTCATCTACACAGAAAGGCAGGAAGAGATCTCCGATATTGTCCTTGAAGCCCATGACAAGGCGATTGATGCAGTGAAAGAAGGAGTCAAGGCCTGTGAAGTGGATAAGGTAGCAAGAGACATCATAAGTGAATATGGATATGGTGATAATTACATTCATAGCACTGGCCATAGCTTAGGTTTGGACATTCATGAGAATCCTTCAGTTTCCATGAAGGATCAAACTGTTTTGGAGAACAATATGATTATAACAATTGAGCCTGGAATCTATCTTGAAGGAGAGTTCGGAATAAGGATAGAGGATATGGTCTTAGTTGACAAAAAGGGTAAATTGATTGGTAATTTGCCTCAAATATTATAAGTTTTCTTTTTTTTAAGTTTTTTAAATCTTTCATACTACCTTTTAATTTTTTTATTTAAGAGGTAAAAAATATATATACCTTTTAACATAATATTTTAATAGGTGATATGATGGTGAATGTGGGTACCACTAGGATTTATAAAAACAACCAAACTACCATTCCATCTAAAATCAGAAAGCTATTTGATGTTTCTGAAGATACAGTGATGGATTGGGATTTGAATTCTGATAATGTAATAACTATAACTTTTAAAAGCAAAAAGTCTTCAATTCATGATTTGGCAGGATTAGGCAAAAGCAAAGAGACTACTAATGCAGTGGAATTAAAGAGGAGCTTGTATAAATGAAGATTTTCGTAGATTCCTCTTTTTTAATTGCTTTAGTGAATGAAAATGACTCATTGCATGAGAAATCGCTGGAATATATTGACTTGATTGAGAAAAATGGCTGCTATATCAGCAATCTAGTCATTAATGAAGTCATAACTGTAATTGGAAATAAGATAGATTTGGAAACTGCCCTTTCTGCATTTGATCTTATTAATGACATTTTCCATGTAATAAATGAGTATGAAATCAAGGATTTCAATTCAACTACCATGTTGATATATGAAAAACATAACACTAAATTGAGTTTCACTGATTGCAGCATAATTGTGGATATGCATTATCACAAAATTGAAAATCTTTTAAGCTTTGACAAGGAATTTAAAAAAGCTGAAGGGATAAATTTAATTTTTTAATCTCTTCCTTGATGGGCTTTTCCTATTTCTGAATGTAAATAAAAACTTTTAAATATCATTTTTATTATATTATATTTATGGATTTATAGACAGATCCTAAATTTTTTAAGAACGT
>JAZNRM010000198.1:0-2538 GCA_045590695.1 Methanobrevibacter sp. | reverse complement strand
AAAAAAATATTGAAAGAGATTAAGTTTTAATCTGATTCATATTTTTCCAAATATCCTATTTCAGAATAGGCAAATCTGGTAGTTTTAAACTTATTGGAGAGGATAAATGGTAAGCGTACTAGGAATATGATTAAAAATGCTACAAGAGCCAATCCCCATAAGTCTGACATTACAAATGATTTAGAATATACTAACCAATAAATGCCGTAAATAGCTGCTTCAAGCAATAAGCACCATGCAGTTACGAGACCTGGAGAATATAATGTCTTTTTGCCTTTGGATCTGTAGTGTCTGTATGTTAATACGCTAAACAAGGTATGCACGAATGTTTCACCGATACCAAAGAAGATTATGAATATCACTACTTTGTTTCCAAGCATTGGTGTGAGAAATGTCAATACAATGAACATTATTTCCGCTCCAAAATTTGTAACCATATCTGTAAGCTTGTTTTCAGGATAAGCAAGAGGATTATCTGACTTTTGGATTAACTTGTTCATCATGAAATGAAAACCATTTGGCCATGTAAGCTCTTCAAATACATGCAATGGTAAAAATACAGCAAGCAAACACATTAACTTTTGAGGAACATCCCATACTCCCCAATTAATTATTAAAACATTAAGCATTACGATTCCTAAAAAATATGTTGCATGTAGCCATGGTTGACCACACCATTTGTCTAAAAATGATTCTGCCATATCTATTTCTCCATTATTATTGAAAATTTAATATTTATATAAAAACAATTAAAGAACTAAAGAAATTGTAAAAACAAAGCAAAAAAAATAGAATAAAAAGTTGGCTTTTAACCCAACTTTAGGAAAAAGTTTTGGTCAAGGTTCTACGGACTGAAGTCCGTGAAGCTTGAGCGGGTTACATCATAGGAGGCATTCCACCCATTCCACCCATACCAGGTGCAGGAGGCATACCGCTATGGTCTAAGTTTTCATCTGGGTCGACTTTTTGAAGTGCACCAGCTGCTGCAACTAAATCGTCAATACGCAAGATCATTTCACAAGCTTCTTGAGCTGATTGAATAGCTTGCTTCTTGACTCTTTGAGGTTCAACAACACCTGCTTCTTTCATGTCTACAACTTTACCTTCAAATACATCCAATCCCATATTGATGTTATCTTCATGAGCTGCTCTGAGTTCAACAAGCAAGTCAATGGTGTTTAAACCTGCATTTTCAGATAAGGTTCTTGGTACGATTTCCAAAGCGTCTGCAAATGCATTTACAGCCACTTGCTCTCTTCCGCTGATTGTGTTAGCGTAAGCTTTCAATTGTCTTGCGATTTCAATTTCAGGAGCTCCTCCACCGTATACTACTTTTCCATCTTCAACAGTAGCTGCAACTACACCTAATGCATCTTCCATAGCTCTTTCAATTTCAGAGGAAACATGTCTGGTACTTCCACGGATTAAAATGGAACTTGCTTTAGGGTCTTCACATTCTTCAATGAAGGTAATGATTTGGTCAAAGACCTTTTCTTGGTGTATGTAACCTGCCTTACCTAAGACATCAGGAGTCAAGTCTTCAATATTGGTAATGAGTTCAGCGCCGGTTGCTTTCATGATTCTTTTTACATCAGTGTTTTTAACTCTTTTGAAAGCCATGATTCCAGCTTTGGATAAGTGATGTTGCACTACATCATCAATACCTTTTTGACAGAACAATACATTACATCCGGAATCGATGATCTTATCAGCAATTTCCTTCAAGGTTTCCTGTTCACTGTCAAGGAAAGCTTGCATTTGCAATGGGTCAGTGAAGTCAACTTTAGCGTTTTCCAAATCTTTCAATTCTAAAGGATATTTCATTAAAGCGATTTTACAATCACGCATTTCTTCAGGCATAGCTTCATTAGCTCTACCTTGGTCAATGTAGATACCGTCAACAATTAAGGAGTCCTCTACACTTCCACCATTGATTCTGTGGATTTTAATGAGTGATTTGTCTAACTTTTCTCCTTCTTCAACTTTGAGTGCAGCTTGAACAAGCAAGTCTGCTAGTTCATCTTTAGCATAATCTGAACCTTTACCGGTCATTGCAGTTTTAGCAATTCCAAATAAGGTATCTGGGTCTCTTGCATCGGTAGAAATGCTATATAAGATTTCCATTGCTTTTGCAACTGCTAATCTGTATCCAATGAGAATGGTTGGGATTGCAATTCCATCTTCATATAATTCCATTGCTTTCTTAAGCAATTCACCAGCAATGATTACAACTGTAGTGGTTCCGTCTCCAACTACATTCTCTTGTTTTCTTGCAATTTCAACAAGCATTTTTGCTGCAGGGTGTGCAATATCCATTTCCTGTAAGATAGTTGCTCCATCGTTGGTTACAACAACATCACCCATTTTCTTGTCCACTAACATTTTGTCCATTCCTTTTGGACCAAGAGTGGTTCTTACAATGCTTGCTAATAGTTGGCTTGCAAAAATATTCATTCTTAAAGCTTGATTTCCTTGAAATCTTTCAGTATCATCACGTAAAATATACATAGGTTGATTAATTTGTGCCATAATAATCTC
>JAZNRM010000197.1:0-1755 GCA_045590695.1 Methanobrevibacter sp. | reverse complement strand
TATTCGAATATTTAAGTATGTTAAATATTGTTTGTTAATTAAAATTAGAACATTTGATAATTGGAGCAAAAAGGTAAAATAAAAAATCATTTATCTTTTTCAATTATTGAATCAGTTTAAAAATGGTCGTGAAATTATGATTATAAGAGCACCTTCAAGATTACATATGTCTCTTATTGACTTAAATGGATCTTATAAGAGAATTGATGGTGGTATAGGTCTAGCACTTAGCGATCCACAATTTGTTTTAGAAAGTGAAGAAACCAATGAAAAAGGATACACATTAGAATTTGCTGATGGCATTAGAGAAGATTCTATAGAAGAATGTAATGATAAAATACCAAAAGCTGCAGAAAAGATTGCAGAGCTCTGCAATATTGAGTCTGGATTCCATTTCAAAGTATTGGAAGCTTACCCAGCACACTCTGGTTTAGGTTCTGGAACCCAAATCTCAGTTTGTACAGCTCACTTAATGACAGAAACTGCAGGACTTAAATTTACAAGCAGAGAATTAAGTACCATGGTTGGAAGAGGAGGAACCTCTGGTATCGGTACTTTTGCTCATGATTTAGGAGGATTCATTGTTGATGGAGGACACAGTTTAGAAGAGAAACCTGGATTCTTGCCATCTTCTGCATCTAAAGCAAAACCTGCTACATTGATTGCAAGATACGAATTCCCTGAAGATTGGAACATTTTGCTTGCTATGCCTGAAGTGGAAGAGCATATGCATGACCAACAGGAAGTCAATGTTTTCCAAACATACTGCCCTATTCCTAAAACTGAAGTGGAACAGGTTTCACACTTGATTTTGATGAACTTGCTTCCATTCTTGCTTGAAAAGGACATTGTTAACTTTGGTTGGGCAATTAAGGAACTTCAAAAAGTTGGTTTCAATAAGCTTGAGCACAGTTTAGACTCCCATTACTTGCCTACTATGAAAGCTCTTGATGATGCAGGAGCATATGGTACTGGTATCAGTTCATTTGGACCTACCTTATACACTGTCTTTGATGATAACAACAAGGACATTGTAAAGGCAGCAGAAGAGATTGTAGGTAAGGATAAGGTAAAAGTAACCAAAGCACAAAATCATGGTTATGTAATTGAAAAATAGTTATAAATATAACTATTTTTATTAATTTTTTATAAATTATTTAAATTACTTTTTTGAATTTTATTAAAATTTTATATATGTAGTGAATACTATGGCTGAAATTAAAGGAAAGGTTTGGAATTTTGGAGATAACATTGACACTGATGTCATCATCCCTGGAAGATATTTGAGAACATTCAATCCTAAGGATTTGGCAGAACATGTTCTTGAAGGTGAAAGGGCAGATTTCACCAAAAACGTTAAGCAAGGTGACTTGATTCTTGCTGGTGAAAACTTCGGTTGCGGTTCTTCAAGGGAACAGGCTCCAGTAGCTATCAAGGCAGCAGGAGTTGAAGCGATCATTGCAAAATCATTTGCACGTATCTTCTATAGAAATGCAATCAACATTGGTCTTCCAGTTGTGGTTGCAGACATTGAAGCGGATGATGGTGATATTGTATCTGTTGATTTGGAGAAGGGAATCATTGTCAATGAAACCAAAAACATTGAAGTTGAATTCCAGGCTTTTGAAGAATTCATGATAAATATATTGTCTGATGGTGGTCTAGTTAAACATTATTTAAAAGAAAAAGAATAGGTTTAATTTAATTGATTAGGTGTTTGTTTAAAATACTATTGTTATAGTAAACTATATCTTA
>JAZNRM010000196.1:0-2970 GCA_045590695.1 Methanobrevibacter sp. | reverse complement strand
TAAAATGTTTCATTTAAACAAAATTAACTAAAAATTAATTACAAAAAATATAGAATTGACGAATATGTTATTGCATGAACAAGCATTCCAATTGATCGGTGAAGGAGTTGTACTGTTAATATTCCTAATAGTGATTATACTCATTGTAGGGCTTCTACTTGGAATAATTTTAGTAAGGAGAAATAAACTGGTAATGCCATCAGTTATAATCTTTATTGTAAATGTGTTTTATTCTCCATTGAAGAGTTTTGCAAACCTTTTAGGACTTGATGACTCATTGGTTGACAATATTGGAATTGAAGTGAGAAACAAGGTAAATAAAGCCAAATTTGAAAAGATTCCACCTGAAGACAAGATCATTGTACTGCCCCACTGCCTAAGGTCTGCCCAATGTGAAGCAAGCCTAAAGGAAACAGGAGTTCAATGTACATACTGCGGAAAATGTGCAATTGGAATCATCAAGGAAAAGGCAGAACCGATGGGATACAGAGTATTCATTGTACCTGGATCCAGCTTTGTTAAAAAGATCATTCAACAGAATAAGTTCAAGTCTGTTGTTGGAGTGGCTTGTCATGTGGACTTGAATCAGACAATGATGGCATTGTCAGATTTCGCTCCTCAAGGAGTTCTTTTATCCACCTCAGGATGCTTTGAAACAAAGGTGGACATTTCAAAAGTTCTTGAGACAATAGGTTATTACGATTATAAAAAAGAAGAAGAAAACGTTTAAGTTTAAATAATAGATTATTCGATTATAAAAAAGAAGAAAACATAAAATGAGGTGAAAATATGTCTGGAAGTGATATAAATCCATTTTTTACCATTAAGAAAGTAAGAGAAGGGGACGAATTGAAAATGGACCAAAAGTTCATTAAAATTAGAATGAATTCCAATAAGGTAATGGCTATCCATTATAAAGCTCCTATGGAAAGAACAATTGAGTTAGAGATGTTCTTTGAGGACTTCAAACCTATTGACAGAATAAACTATGATATAGGTGGAACCGGTTGGGTAGGTGCAAATTTCAGAGGCCTTATTGACGGCAAGGACGATTCTTTGCCGGTTGATTACGATTATAAGATTCTAATGTTGGAAGAATACAAATGCCCTACTAAAGTAGAACTTAAGAATTTAAAGAGAAGCTCTAAATTCAGGCCTAACTTTACTTTGGCAGATTCTTAATCTTTAATTTTTATTAGGAGGAAAACTATGAACAGTAAAAAAACAGCAATCATCGCAGTTGCAGTGCTTGCAATTGTCATAAGTTCATTAGGTGCTGTTTCAGCTTTTGAACTCTTTGGAATGGACTTATTTGGAGGTCCTACAACAGACTTTGACAATAAGTTCATGTCAGGTACATTCACTGGTGATGTGACTCAAAATAACATTAGTGAAGATAATTTAACCAAAGGTTGGACCGATTCCTATGAGGATAAGGAACATAACATAACCTACAATATGTCCTGTGTCAAGGATGGAAACTTTATCACTGATCTTTATCAATTGCAGGGATTAGGTGCTCCTGAAATAAGAAACTACAATGGTCAGCCTTGGAAAATCTTCTATTCACAAGCTGTTCCAGACAGCAATGTTACTGACAATAAAACATCTGGAAACGGTACAAACAATACAATAAACGTTTATATCTGTGAAGCAGACATCAATGGAACTGCTTATACAATCAATATAATGGCTTATGAAAACAAAACTGAATGTGACGGTACATTGTTCTGTCCATTGTATGAAGACTACATAGGACCTTTAGTTGAAAGTATCCAGTTTAAAGATGCTAAAAAAGCTCCTAAAATGGCTGATTTGATGGGTATGTCAGATGAGGAGTTCAAATTCAATAGGGAATATCTTGACGGTATTTTCAATGGTACCATTGATCCAAGTCAAGGTTAGTGAAATATAAAAAGTTTTATGAAATTATAGCAGAATAAATTTATTCTGTTTATTTTTCTTTTTTTAATGAAAGATTAAGTTTAAGTGATATTTATGAAAGTAACTGTTTTTCATGCAAATGAATGCGATAAAAGGAAATGCACTGCATTTAAAATGGAAAAGCAAGGAAAATGCAAGATAGTCTATAAGATTCATCAGATTCCTCGCGGTGCAGTTGTATTGAATCCATTTTCCGAAAAGGCAGTTTCATATGAAGACAGGCCACTTGTTGAAAAGAAGGGAATTGTAGGCCTTGACTGTTCCTGGAATAAGGTATCAAGCTCTGCAAGTTTCTTCAGTTTGTCTAAATATCACAGATCCCTTCCCTTTTTGATTGCTGCAAACCCTGTAAACTTTGGAAAGCCTTGCATTTTATCTACAAATGAAGCTATTGCAGCTACCTTTTATATAACCGGATTCAAGGAAGAGGCGCATCATATCATGGATGGATTCAAATGGGGCCATTCATTCATTGAAATGAATTATGACTTATTGGAAGCATACAGTGATGTAAAGACCAGTGAAGAGGTTGTAAAAATACAAAATGACTTTTTAGAAGCTCATCAAAAATAAAAAGGCTTATTTTAATTAAAGTAAACCTAACATTTATATACTATTAAAATCATATTTTATATTAATATTTATGATTACATTATGTAATTCATATTATATTCTTTTTAAAACTTTTATTATGAATTTTTGAATTTTTTCATGAATTTTTATTTAAGTTATATTGATCAATTAATTTAATAATTATGGAGGAATTTTTAATGGCAAGATTTGAAGAAGCAGAAAACAGAATGTTCAATGTAAAAATCTGTTTAAAATGTAATGCACGTAATCCTGCTGGAGCTACTACTTGTAGAAAATGTGGTTACAAAGGTTTAAGATTCAAAGCAAAAGAACCTAGAGGATAGATTCACTCTATCCATTTAAACTTTAAAGAGAATTTATATTCTCTTGATTTTTACTATTTTTTTAATATATTAATTAAATACTATTTTTACTAATTTTATACTAATTTTA
>JAZNRM010000195.1:0-3354 GCA_045590695.1 Methanobrevibacter sp. | reverse complement strand
GTATTTTTAATTATATTTTCTTGCTTCAAGATATATTGCAATTCTTGTGTTTCGTAGCATTTTGAAACATCTAGTTTATCTATTGTTTTATTAATTGTTTTTAAAAAAGATAAATACAAACTTAAAGTACATAAGTTATTATTAATAACTTTTTCTGCGTCTTTTACATATATTTTATTTTTAATTAAAAAATTTAAAATTATAAATTGTTTAAGGACTTAATGGAAATGGACTCGATAATTATAGGAATTGAAATTTTAGTAATAATAATTTTAATTGTACTTAATGGACTTTTCTCCCTTGCAGAAATTGCTGTTGTATCCACAAGAAGAATCAGGATGCAAAAAATCGCAGATGAAGGGAATAAAAGAGCATCACTTGTTTTAGAATTTATGGATAATGTCAGCGACTTCTTATCCACTGTACAGATTGGTATAACATTCACTGCAATTATCACAGGGGCAATTGGTGGAACTACTTTTTCTGAACCTATGGGTAATTTCTTAAGCCCATACATTCCTTACAGTTACCAATTAAGCTTCATATTCGTTATTCTTGTAACCACTTACTTCACAATCCTGATTGGTGAAATTGTACCTAAAAGAATGGCTTTGAATGACCCTGAAGGATATTCCTTGAAGACTGCAAAATTCATGCAAGTAAGCTCATGGATTTGCAAGCCAATTGTCAGATTGCTTGACAGTTCAACCAACCTTGCTTTAAGAATTGTTGGTTCCAAGCCAAAAGAGGATATTGTAACTGAAGAGGAAGTCAAACTGCTCATTGAAGAAGGTATTGAAGACGGAACCATTGCTGAAGAGGAAGAAGACATCATCAAAAGGGTGTTCCGTTTAGATGACCAAAAAGTAGATATGATAATGACTCCAAGAAGTGAAATCATCTGGATAGATTTGGAAGATGACATGGAAGAAAACAAGGAAAGAATCATTAACAGTAAAAGATCCATCTTCCCTGTAGCCGAAGGGGAGTTAGATGATTTCATCGGTGTAGTTCAAGCTAAAGACCTATTAAGTGAAATATTTTCAGGTAAAGAAATAGATATTAAAGAAACCATTAAATCTCCATTGGTAGTTCCTGAAAACATGCTTGCAATGGACTTGCTTCAAGAGTTTAAGGAAAACAGGGAATATGTCCATATGGTGCTTGTTGTAGATGAATTCGGAAGTGTTGCAGGATTGATTACATTAAACGATCTTCTTGAAGGAATCGTAGGAGACATTCCAGGTATCGATGAGGAAGATGATCCTAAAGCAATTGAAAGAAAAGACAATTCATGGTTAATTGATGGTAGATTCTCTATTGAAGACTTTAAAGACTTGTTTGAAATTGAAAAGGAAATGCCTAATGAAGTTGAAGATGGATACACAACCATTGCAGGATTTATCCTTTCACATGCAGGTAAAATCCCAGATACTGGTGAGATATTCCATGAAGGCAAGTTTACCTTTGAGATAGTGGATATGGATGCAAACCATATCGATAAAATCTTGGTAACAGTCAACGAAGAGGATGCAAATAGATTAGACCTTGAAAGCAAAGAGGATTAGGAGAATAACTGATGGAATTATTAATTCAAATTATCTTACTTATTATCGGATTTGTACTTTTAATAAAAGGTGCAGACGTATTTGTAGATGGTGCAAGTAACGTTGCATATAACTTAAAGATACCTACCATCATAGTAGGTTTGACAATTGTTGCATTTGGTACAAGTGCTCCTGAAGCAGCGGTTTCCATTACTTCAGCATTTGCTGGAACCAATGCAATATCCTTAGGTAACGTTGTAGGTAGTAACATATTCAATATTTTAGCGGTTATCGGTATTTCCGCATTGCTTGGAACTTTGACTGTAGATAAAATTCTAATAAAAAGGGATTTCCCATTTTTAGTCATCTCCACAATAGGTTTGCTTGTAATAGCTATCATATTTGGAGAGCTAAGCAGACTCTGTGGTATAATCTTCTTAATTATCATAGTCGCTTATGTTTACCGTCTTGTACAAGAAGCAAGACAAGATAAGGAAGCTATGTCAGAAGAAATTGAAGTGAGACTTTCAATACCAAAAGCATTAATTTACATTATTATAGGTATTGCAGGTATCATTATCGGTTCTGATTTGGTTGTAGATGGTGCAAGTTTCATTGCTGGAGCATTTGGATTAAGTGATGTGCTTATTGGTCTTACCATTGTTGCAATAGGAACTTCATTACCTGAACTTGTTACATCTGTAACTGCTCTTAAAAAAGGGGACAATGGTATTGTAATCGGTAACGTACTTGGATCAAGCATTTTCAATATATTATTCATTTTAGGTATAAGCAGTGCAATTATGCCAATGCCAATAGCACCTGAAATGATTTCTGATATTGGATTAATGACTGTAATTACAATAATAGGTGCTATATTCGCTTATAGTAAAAACGAAGTGGATAAAAAAGAAGGGGCAGTATTGGTTGCCTTATTCATACTCTATATGGCATTTGTCATTATAAGAAATTAATTTTTAATTTCTTTTTTCTTTTTTTTTTTGACAAAATTTATTTTGTTCGTTTATAATAAAATAAAGCTTATTTTTCTTCAAGATTTTCATTAACAATGTCCTTGATTTCACAAGCTTTACAAATCTTAGCTGATGTTGGCTCACCACATCTTTCACATTCATTTAGAACTGTTCTAATATTATCAACATCCAGAATCCCCTTGAATGATTCCAAAACATTTTCCTTAGTTCCAGGATGTTTTGATTCTGTTTTGTTTAAAAACTCTTTTATCTTAGCCCTTAAGGAAAGATTAGAATAAGGACATTCATCCAAATGAATCTCAATTCCATTAAGAATAGCCCACATACCTACCTCCTTTTCTGGAGTATTCCATAATGGCTTAATTCTTGGAACCAACTTTTCATGAATTTGATCAAGCTCTGGACCGAATTTAGAGAACTTTACAGTATCCCCTCTTGAAAAGCTCATTAAGAATGATTGAATCTCATCATCAAGATTATGTCCAGTAGCTATCTTATCTGCACCTATCTCATAAGCTGTTTTATTTAGGATATTTCTTCTAAATACCCCACATGGGATGCAAGCGCTTTTAAAATAAGAATAGATGTCATCCAATGCAAATCCTTCCTCATCCTTAAAGGATTTTTGAATAAGCGGAATATCCAATAGCTTTGCATTGCTTACAGCTGCATCGATCCCATGCTGACGATAGCCTTCGATTCCCTCATCAACTGAAATGGCTACAAGCTCAAAATCAAAACCGCAGTTAAGCTGATAATTCTTAAGTGCATGAAGAGTCAAAACGCTATCCTTACCTCCAGATAAGGCAATA
>JAZNRM010000194.1:0-4334 GCA_045590695.1 Methanobrevibacter sp. | reverse complement strand
CTACAAAAAAGTAATAACATTTATATAATTTATTGCAGATATTAATATTAAGTAATACTAAACATAGGAAAAAGTGGAAAAAAGTAATACTTTTTTAGTTTAGACAAAAAATTTTAAAAAATTTATAAAGAAGGTGTCTATATGATTGATGAAATAATCGATTTCTTATTTGGTTTGAAAATGACCATTATTTCAGCTATATTTCTCGTAATCGCTGTTATTTTCATGATACTTGGAATCGACACTCCAATTTACCTAAACCCTGCATGGGGTGCGGTAATAATAAGCGGTATTCCAATGTTATTATTGGCTTTAACCAGATTAATCCGTGAAAAGTGGATTTCATCTGCACTTCTTATTGCAATAGCTATGGTGGCATCACTTTTGATTGGTGAGATATTTGCAGCAGGTGAAGTGGCATGGATTATGGCTTTAGGTGCTCTTTTGGAAGACTGGACAGTTGAAAGGGCTAAAAAAGGTTTAAGAAATCTTATTAATTTAACTCCACAAACAGGTAGAAGAATTGTGGATGGAAAGGAAGAAATGATTTCCGTTGATGAGATTAAAATCGGAGATACTTTGAGAATTCTTCCTGGTGAAAGCGTACCTGTTGACGGTGAAATTATAAACGGTACTTCCTCTCTTGATCAATCCATCATGACTGGTGAATCATTGCCGATTGATAAGGATGTAGGGGATGAGGTATTCTGCGGTACCATGAATTTGTATGGTGCAATCGACATTAAAGCAACCAGTTTAGGTGAAAACTCTTCACTTCAAAAGTTGATTGACCTTGTAAAGGCAGCTGATGAAAAGCAAGCTCCAACCCAAAGGATTGCTGACAAATGGGCTACTTGGCTTGTTCCTGTTGCATTGATAATCGCAATTGCAGCATGGCTCATTACAGGAAACATTGAAAGAGGAGTGACAGTCCTTGTAGTATTCTGTCCATGTGCATTGATACTTGCTACACCAACTGCTATCATGGCAGCTATTGGTCAAGCAACAAAATACGGGGTGCTCATTAAATCTGGTGAAGCTTTAGAGACTCTTGGTGGATTGAATACATTGGTATTCGATAAGACCGGTACATTGACTTATGGTAATTTGGCAGTTTCAGATATTATTTCCTTGAAAGATGATTTGGATGAGATGGATGTTTTGAACATAGTTGCCTCTTGTGAGAAATTAAGTGAGCATCCATTGGCAAAAGCTATTGTCGATAAGGCAAAAGAAGCTGAAATTGATATTGAAGAACCACAAGACTTTAAGATGTACCCTGGAAAAGGGGTAAGTTGTAAAAACTCTTATGGTCAAGTATATGCAGGAAACTCCAAATTTTTATCTGAAAACAATATTGATGTAAATGTTGATTCTGAATTAAATCAATTGAAACATGAAGGAAAGGCTTCAATTATACTTGCGTTAAATGGGGAGATAATAGGTTTAATCGGATTATCTGATGTAATACGTGAAGATTCCAAAGGCATGATACAAAACTTGCATGAATTGGGAACTGAAACAATATTGCTTACAGGGGATAATACTGAAACTGCGGATTATTTTGCATCTCAAGTTGGAATTGGAAAGGTATATGGTAATCTTCTTCCTCAAGAAAAGCTTGATTGGATTGAAAAGCTCAAAAGTGAAGGCAAGAAGGTTTGTATGATTGGTGATGGTGTAAATGATGCACCTGCACTCAAGACTGCTGATGTGAGTGTAGCGATGGGATCCGTTGGAAGTGACGTTGCAATTGAGGCAGCAGACATTGCACTTTTAGGTGATGACATCGGTAAGATTCCATATCTTAAAAAACTTTCAAATTCAACCTTGTTCACAATCAAGGCAAACATTATAATTTCCATGGCAATCAATGCAGCAGCTATTGTTTGTTCCATTTTGGGATTATTGAATCCTGTAACCGGCGCTATTGTACATAATGCAGGATCTTGTCTTGTAGTGCTTAATGCAGCATTGTTGTATGACAGGAAATTTGATGATTCAATTAAGAAAATCGATACTGAAAATGTGGAACACAGCCATTATCATTTCCACAATGATGGAGAACATTCACATTCTCATGATAACATTAAGATAATTGATGAAATCAAAACAGAAAGTGGAATTAAGCATATGCATGTTCACAAGCATGCATTAAACAGACAAAGTTGTGAAACCTATCACAACTAGTCTTTTTTTATTTCTTTTTTTTATTTTATTTCTTTCTCTACTCTTTTTTCTACTCTTTTTTCTATTATTTTTTCAAACATTTTTTTCTTTTAATTGATTTATAAAAATTTATTAACATTAAAGTTTATACTAATTATAACAATGTTTTAAATAATTCGAATAATTCAAAAATTTGATTTAAATTAGTTGTGAGGGATTATTATGGAATTGGATTCAAATGAAGTAGTAAAGAAAATCGAAGAGTACAGAAAGGATTACAGCTGTTCACAAGCAACTCTTATGGGAATCTGTGAAGTTGCAGGTATGCCTACTGAAGAATTGGCTCTTCTTGCTAAAGGATTCTCTGGTGGTATCGGAGGAACTTTCTCTGAAGGAACTTGCGGTGCTGTAACTGGTGCAGTTATGGCTTTAGGATTTTTAGGTGCAGATGAAAAGCAAATTGCCTCAGCTAGTAAAAAGCTATTCAATGAATTTAAGGATGAGTACGGATCTGTAACCTGCGGATACATTTCAAAAGATGGGGATGACAAGTCTCCTTGTGTAGAAGTCTGCTTATTTGCAGGTGAAAAGGTCTGCGAATACTTAAAAGAATAGTTTAATTTATATTTTAATTACTTTTTTCTATTTTTTCTATATTTTTATTTCTGAACTTTTTTTATTTTTTAATTTATTTTTTATCCATATTATCAGTTTTTTTAACTTTTTTTATAATTATTTTTCAAATTACTAAAAGTATAAAACTAATAAAAATATTAAATAATATTTAGTTAAAACAATTGTTAAAATTATTTTGGAGATTAATCATGAAAGTTTTATTAATTAACGGAAGCCCTCATAAAGAGGGATGTACCTTTACTGCTTTGACTGAAATCAAAAATCAATTGGAAAAGGAAGGAATTGACAGTGAAATATTCTGGATAGGCAACAAACCTGTTAGAGGATGCATAGCTTGTCTTAAATGTGGCCATAACAATGGAAAATGTGCCTTTGACGATGACCCTGCCAATGAGATAATAGACAAGATCATTGAATCTGATGGTGTAATTGTAGGTTCTCCAGTTTATTATGCCGGTCCTAATGGTGCATTATGCGCTATATTGGATAGAGTTTTCTATGCAGCTAGTTCCAATTTTGCATTCAAACCTGGTGCTTCTATAGTAAGTTGCCGTAGAGGCGGTGCAAGTGCAAGCTTTGACAGATTGAATAAATATTTCACCATTTCAAACATGCCTGTAATAGCATCCCAATACTGGAACAGTGTTCATGGAAACACTCCTGAAGAGGTCAAACAGGACTTGGAAGGTCTTCAAACCATGAGAACATTGGCAAGCAATATGGCATGGATCTTAAAGTCAATTGAAAATGCAAAATTGCCTAAGCATGAAGAAGAAAAGCAAAGAACCAATTTTATCAGTTAATCAGATTTTTCCTTTAATCCGATAATATGATAATGTTTATATTTATTGAAAAAGAAATATTATAATTGTATTAATCTTAAAAAGATTTAAATTATACTAATGTATTTTTAAAAAATTTAGGAGTAATTTTATGGATACTGGAAATAAAATAATTATTATTTTACTTATCTTAATTGCTTTAGCTGCACTTGTCTGCGGATTCCTATTCATTTCCAATGGATTAGTCTCAGATGATTCCAGCTTAGAAGAGAATGTTACAAATGTAACAAACACATCAATAAATAATACTGAAAATTTAACAAATATCACTGAAGATACCTATTCTGATAGCGGTTCTGTAAGTTCATCTAGTTCCTCTAGTTCTTCTAGTGGTACTCGCTATTACTCAAGTTCTTCAAGCGGTACTCGCTATTCATCTAGTTCTAGCAGTTCTTCATCTTCTGGAAGTGGATCTTCTTCCGGTTCTAATGGATCCGGTTCAGGCACTCCTGATACTCCTTCAGATTCAGGTAGTTCTGATTCTGGTTCTGGTTCAGGTGGTTCCGGTTCTGGTGGCTCTGGCTCAGGCGGATCTGATTCTGGTTCTGGTGGCTCTGATTCTGGTTCTGGTTCAGGTGGTTCTGGTTCTGGTGGCTCAGGTTCTTCCAGTGGATCAACAGATTCAGGATAATATTAAATTTAAGATGACTTAAATTTTTATTATCTTTTATTTAAGTCGGATCGTAG
>JAZNRM010000193.1:0-3133 GCA_045590695.1 Methanobrevibacter sp. | reverse complement strand
TTATTATTAGTTTAAATTTTTAAAATTAAAAATTGTTCTTATTATGTTGAATAAATATTTATTGTTGAAAGTATTTAAATTTTTAGTTTTTATTATATCAAATAGTTTGTATATTTATGAATGATTTTTTATCATTATTTAGAAATTTTCCAAATTTTCAATCAAAAAATCATTCAAATTTTTGAAATTTCCATTTGATAAATATTTTAGATACAAAGTTTAATTATTTTATAGTTTACGATATAAAACTATCATTTAATCAATCGAATATTTAATTAAATTAATCCATGAATCATTCTTAGTGCATCGAGTAAACCGTGGCTATATTCAATACAACCAAAAGCAGTTCTTGTGTCTTTTTTCTCTAGGTAATATTTTGAATCATTCCAGTAATCGATTGCCCTATCATAAACTTCCTTTTCTTTTCCTTCGAACTTGATGTCTTCAACTTGTTTCAAGTTTCTCTCAAGTTTTGCAATATCAATTGCAATTTTCTCTTCACTTTCAAGATCTTTCATTTCATATGCTCCGAACAATTCTAAATTTTATTTTTTAAATTTATTTTTTTAAAATTTATTTTTTGAATAATTGATATTGAAAATTTTTAATTTTTAAAAATTTCCAATCATTAAATTTTTATCTTAATCTTTTTTGTCTATGTTTTTTAGGTCCATTCAATTCTTTCCATACATGGAATATTCTTTGGCCAACTGTAAAGTATGAAAGAACTACAAGTATGTAAATGAAATATGTGAAAATTATGTTTGAATGGAATATTGCTGCAATTACTGCACCTAACATTAAGATTATCATTCTGACTGCACGTTCAGCTATTCCTATATTGCATTCCACTCCTTGTGATTCTGCTCTTGCCCTTACATAACTGACTGTAATTGCTGAGTGAATAGCTAAAACACCTACAAACCAGTGACAATATCCTCCAAATATGATACCTATGAAAATGATTGCATCTGCAAAACGGTCCATAGTGGAATCCAGAAATGCTCCAAATGGGCTTGTTCTGTCATGGTATCTTGCAACTGCTCCATCTACAACATCTAAAAATCCGCTGAGAAGGATAAATATTGCTCCCCCTATCAGATTTCCGCTAGCAAAGAAAATAGCTGAAAGGATTGCCAAAAATGGGGAGATTACAGTTACAATATTTGGATTAATATTCAATCGACTAGCTAAAGGTTCTAAAAATTTTGTAAGATATGGTCGTAAACTATTAAGCATAATTTTATTATATTGATTAACTAATATATATTTAATTAGATTATCTTAGTAAAGTTTAAAATTTAAGTTAAGAAATTTTAATGTTATATTCAATATATTTTGGTGAATTTATGAAAATATTTAAGATGAGTGGTGAAAATCCAGATATGGATCTAATCGGTGAAGCTATTGAAATAATGGCGGAGGGAGGTATCATTCTCTATCCTACAGATACTGTTTATGGTTTGGGGGCAAATATTTTCAATAATGATGCAGTTAAGAAAATCTACGAAATTAAAAGAAGAGACCAATCAAAGCCATTGTCTGTTTTGGTTCAAGATACAAATAGCTTGGAATTGATTGCAGACTTAAATAAAGATTCAAGAACTATTGTCGATAAGTGGCTTCCGGGCCCATTTACATTTATTCTAAACAAGAAAAAAGTGGTTTCGCCATATGTCAGTGCAAGCGCTAAAGTTGGAGTAAGGATTCCGGATTATAAGATTGCCAGATTGCTTGCAAGCTTGTTTCCTATAACAACCACAAGTGCAAATCTTACAAATGAATGCACATTATCAAATCCTCAGGATATTCTAAAGCAGATTGGAACTGATATTGATTTGGTCATCGATGTAGGGGACTTGGGAAAGGCAAAGCCATCTACTGTTATTGACTTAAGCTCATCCAAGCCAACATTGGTTAGAAATGGATTTGATTCAAATGATATGGATTCATTAAAAGAGGATTTGGAGAAACTGGTTTAAATTAATGCTCTTTTGTTATTTTTACAATATTGTTATAATATTTGCATGAAGATGTAAATTGAAATTAAGAAAAAAATTAACTTTAAATATATCCAAATAAATATTATGTTTACGGAGTAAAATTAAAAAAGTTATTATATTATTCTATATATGAAGGGAAAGAAATGAAAATATTATCAAACATGACAGATCAGGAAAAGATTTCCACTAACTCTCCTTTAGATGAATTATTGGATGGAGGAATTGAGAAAAGGACAATTACACAAATATACGGCCCTCCAGGTGTAGGTAAAACCAATATTTGTCTAAACATAGCTATTGGAGTAGCTAAAAAAGGAAAAAAAGTAGTTTTCATTGATACTGAAGGTGGAATATCAGTAGATAGGATAAGACAAATTTCAGGAGAATATTTTGAAACTGTTGCAAAGAATATTATTGTATTTGAACCTACTTCCTTCAAGGAGCAGGAAGAGGATCTTGGGCTTATTGAATCATGGATATCTTCAAATAGTGCAGATGTTGAACTCATAATTTTGGACTCTGCTGTTGCATTGTTTAGGGTGGAAGATGATAGCACAAAATCTCACCTTTTAGGAAAACAGATGCAGATGCTTTCTGCACTTGCCATCAATCATGACCTTGCAGTCTTGGTTACAAATCAAATCTATGCTTCATTTGATGAGGAAAGTGAGGAGGATTTCTCTCCTGTTGGTGGTACAATCATTCAATACAGAAGTAAAATCATCATTGAACTCAAACGTGAAGAGAGAACCAATCAAAGAATAGCTCTTTTAAAAAGGCATAAGTCAAAAAGAGAAGGATTGGCTGTTCACTTCTTGATTACTAATAATGGAATTGAATAATTCAGTTCCTTTATTTTTTACTATTTTTTATTTATTTTTTAACCATTTTTCCTTATTTTTTGACAATCATTTCTCTATTCTTATTACTTTTTTTATTTTATTTATTAATTATTAATCATTTTCTAAAAATTTAAGCTATTTTTTTCTTGTTTTTATAAATAATTTTATATGTTACTTTTAATAGATAATATAATGTTGTATGTTTATTTGAAAACATATCCAGTTTAATTTTTTTAAAAACTGATACTATTAAATTTTATTATATTATAAAATTATTTTTAGATTTTT
>JAZNRM010000192.1:0-4546 GCA_045590695.1 Methanobrevibacter sp. | reverse complement strand
GATTAAAAGTCTTAATTTAAAAAGATTTAAAATTAATAAAAACAATGAAAGCTTCTAATTTAAAAGGTGGTAATAATGCAAAGAAGAACATTATCACGTTTTGATGAGATTATAAAAGTCTTTAGGAAATACGATTTTGATAAGTTTTTAGGTCAAACTACTCGTAATAAGATAAGCCCATTTAGAAGTGATGCTGATAATAAGGAATTATTGAAGGAAGACTTTCCAGAAAGATTAAGATTAATGCTTCAAGAGCTTGGAACAACCTTTATTAAATTTGGTCAATTGCTTGCTTCAAGGCCAGATTTAGTTGGAGAAAGAATAAGTGAAGAGCTTTCACAGTTGCATGATGATAATCCTCCAGTAAGTTATGAAGAGATTAAGGAAATGATTGAAACTCAACTTGGAGGAAATATAGAAGATCTCTTCGAAGAGTTTTCTGAAAACCCGCTTGCAACAGCTTCCATTGCTCAAGTACACGAGGCTAAATTGCCGACAGGTGAGCGAGTAGCTGTTAAGGTTCAAAAGACCAATGTTGAGGAAATCGTTGAAACTGATTTAAGCATAATGAAATTCATTGCCAATGAATCAGATAGATTCAACACAAGCCTCAAGCATTTAAATCTTCCTGCTGTTCTTCATGAATTTGACAAATCAATTCATAAGGAAATGGATTTTGACAATGAATTGATGAATATCAGACATTTGAATGACAATTTCAAATATAATGATAAGATTATTGTTCCTACCATATATCCGGATTATTCAACTGAAAAAGTTTTAACTATGGAATATGTTGATGGCGTTAAATTATCAGAAGTCATTGCAGGGGATGACCCAAAATACAATAAGATACTTATTGCAGATAGGATTGTTCGTTCCTATTTCCAACAGCTTTTCATTGATGGTTTCTTCCATGCAGACCCTCATCCAGGCAATATATTTGTCGCTGATGACAATGCGATATGCTATATTGACTTTGGAATGATGGGAGTTCTTGATGAGGATTTCAGGCAAGATTTGGCTGAATTGATGATTTATTTCTCAGACCGTAATATTGATGGACTTATCAATCAGCTAATCCGTATGGATATTTTAAATGAGAAAACAGACATCAATATTTTAAAAAGCGATCTTAATGACTTATTTGCAAAGTATTACGGGGTAGAGCTTAGCCGTTTCAATGGTATTATTGAAGACTTGCTTTTCCTAATGCAGAAATTTGAAGTAAGGTTGCCAAATGAGTTTGTTTTAATGGCAAGAGGCTTGTCAATGGTTGAAAATACAGGTTTACGTTTAGATCCTGATATTGATGTGGTGGCTCTTCTTAAGCCATTTGCCCGTAAGTTAATGGTTCAAAGATACAATCCTCTAAAAATGGCAAGCAATGCGAAAAACAGCTTTTTTGCCTTTGAACATGTCCTTAGGGCATTGCCAAGTCTCATTTCAAAAACAATCTATAAGGTTGAAGAAGGTGAAGTGACTGTCAATATTGAAGTAAAGCATATCAGTGAGATAGCAAACCAGCTTTCTCTTGCTATCATTATTGCTGCACTTTTAGTCGGTTCTTCACTTGTAATGCTGATTGATGTAGGGCCTAGATTCTATGAAATGCCTGTGCTTGGTTTTATAGGCTTTACAATAAGCTTAGCACTTGGTGTATTCACTGTCTTAAGGTATTTCATTGACTTTTAGATTTTATAATTTTTTATAAAGTTTTTAAAACTTTTTCTTTTTTTTATTTTTATTTTTTATAATTTTCAGTTATTTTTCTATTTTCAAAAAATTCTTTAATTCCTTTTTAGATAAGTTTATTATTAATTTTAATCTAATAGTTTAATAGATAATTATATTAAAAAATAGATTTATTTTATTTAATTAATCAAAGGATGTATTAAATGAATCTTAAAATAAAAAACTTTTCTAAAATTAATGGGACCGTTAAAGCTCCTTCTTCTAAAAGCTATAGCCATAGGGCAGTTATTCTTGCATCACTTGCTGAAGGAAAATCCAAGTTGTTTGATGTTCTTTACTCTGAAGATGTCCTATCAACCATAAGGGCATGTGAAGCTCTCGGCGCTAAAATTGACAGAAAGAAAGAAATCATCTTAAAAGGGGATAAAAGCCAAACTGTTGACTATTTAGAAGTTTATGGAACTGGGGGCAAATTACATAATATCAGCGAAAATCCTTCTGAAGACATGATTGATCTCGCTAATTCAGGCACTACACTTAGGATAATGACAAGTGTAGCTGCATTATCTGATAATGAAGTGATATTTACAGGTGATGATTCCCTTAAGACAAGGCCTATGGGTGCATTGATTGATGCATTGGAAGAATTAGGAGTTAAGATAGAATCATTGAATGATAATAAAAAGGCACCTCTTAAGATTTATCCGGGATATATTGGAGGAGAAACCGATATTTTGGGAAGCATAAGTTCCCAGTTCATATCATCAATTCTTATTTCTGCTCCATTATCTCAAAAAGGAGTGGAACTTGAGGTTTATCCTGAATTCGTATCAAAGCCTTATGTGGATATGACCATTTCAATTTTAGAAAAATTTGGAATAGTCATTGATGAAGATACTTATCAAATCCATGAAACCTGCAAGAAAGAGCATACTGATTGCTTAGGAGTTAAATTTAATGTAAAGCCACAAAAATACATTGCAAGCGATTATATTGTTGAAGGTGATTACTCTTCAGCTTCCTATTTGCTTGCAGCAACAGCTATTGCTGGAGGTTATGTGAGGATTGAAAATCTATTCGGCGATTCAAAACAAGGGGATAAATTCATCTTAGATATTTTAGAGAAAATGGGTGCTAATGTAACTCAGTTTGATGATTATGCTTCATTTAGGTCTGATGGAAATCTTAAGGGAATTGATGTAAACCTATCAAATGCACCAGATCTATTGCTTACTGTAGCGGTTCTTGGAGCAGTTGCAGAAGGGAAAACCACAATTACTGGCGTAAGTCATGGCAGACTAAAGGAAACTGACAGAATTGACACCACATGCAGAGAGCTTGAAAAATTAGGATGCAAACTTGAAGAGTTTGAGGACGGAATGGCTATTTATGGCCAAACCATTGGTGATGGAACAGTTGAATCACATAACGATCATAGATTGGCTATGGCATTTTCATTGCTTGGATTGAAACATGATGTTGAAGTGGAGAATGGCGAATGCTTTGATGTATCATTCCCTAATTTCATCGAGCTTATGGGTGAAATTGGTATTGAAATGGAATTGAAATAAATTATGAATCTATTTGGAGTTTAGAAAATGAATGATGAAGAGAGAATAAGAGAAATCTTTAAAAGATTAAATGAAATTTACACTATCCGTACTTTCCATGACCATGACCCTTATAAAGTCTTGATTAGAACTATCTTATCTCAAAGGACGAGGGATGAAAATACAGATCAAGCTGCAAACGCTTTGTTTGATGTTTATCCAGACATTAATGCAGTTGCCGATGCTCCTGTAGAGCATGTTCAGGAATTGATTAAGCCTGCAGGATTCTATAGGGTAAAGGCAGCCCGTATTTTGGAAGTTTCAAGAATATTGATAGACCAATATGGCGGTGAAGTTCCAAGAGAAATGGATGAAATGCTAAAGCTTCCAGGTGTAGGCAGAAAAACAGCTAATTGTGTAATTGTATTTGCTTTCCAGGATGCAGCTATTCCTGTAGATACTCATGTTCACAGAATCTCCAATAGATGGGGAATTGCTAATACAAAGGAACCTGAAGAAACAGAAATTGTTTTGATGGAAAAGGTTCCTAAAGAGCTTTGGGTGGATTTAAATGATTTGATGGTTCAGTTTGGTCAGACCATTTGCAGACCTATTGGTCCTCAATGTGATAAATGTCCACTTACAGACCTTTGTGATTATGATTCAAGTAAATTAGATGATTAGACTAATTTTGTTTGGCTTGTTTTATCAAGTGCAATTATAGGGCTGTTTCCAACTACTTTCTTGCCTTGAATCATCAATCCATCTAATTCAAGAAGTATTTTTTTAGACTCAAGCCCTTCTGAAACACCTCCAAAACCTCCAATGGTTCTGTCTGATTTAACTGTTCTGTGGCATGGTATGATTATAGGATATGGATTTTTTGAAAGTGCAGTGCCTACTGACCTATATGCCTTTGGACTTCCAGCTGCTTTTGCAAGATCCTTATAGGTGTTTATGGTTCCTTTTTTGGTCTTGAATTCAGTTTCCAATACTTTTCTTTGGAATGGTGTAAATTTTTCCAAATTAAGATATTCAAGTGAAAACTTAGCGTCTTTTTCTTTAAAGTAATTATCTAACTCTTTCAATACATTATTCAATTGCTTTGATTTCTTATTAATCGGTAGTTTGCCTTCCTGCTCATATTTTTCTTCAGCTATTTGTGTTGAGCTTTTATCTGGTCTTGAGAGGATAATCTCTTCAATTTGGAATTTAGGTTTTTTCCTCCAGATTATTGTGATTTCTCCAATTGGGCTTGGATTAATAATGTATTTAAAGAGAGTCATTTTATCATCTTTTTT
>JAZNRM010000191.1:0-6908 GCA_045590695.1 Methanobrevibacter sp. | reverse complement strand
CCTTTCTTTTTTTATTTTTTATATTTATTAAGCTATTTTTGAACTATTTATTAATTGATTTTTCAAATATTTAGACTATTTTCACACTATTTTTCAATAAAATTAATTAATCTAATTTTATCATATATGGATGATTATAACAAATTAATTAAATAATAAATTACATAATTTAATATGCTATATATTAATAATATTATGAATGATTTAATTTACTAAAGGTGCTTTAATGACACAGATGACTGAAGCAAAGAAAGGTAATATCACTCCTGAAATGAAAGCTGTTGCAGAATTTGAAAGGATAGATGCAGATAAGATAATGAAAGGAGTAGCTAATGGAACTATTGTAATACCAAAAAATATCAGAAGAGATACAAAGGCTTGCGGTATTGGAAAAGGATTAAGCACTAAAATCAATGCTAATATTGGATCATCAAGCAAAATAGAAGATATTGATCTTGAAATGAAAAAGGCAAAGTTGGCAGTTGATTTCGGTGCAGATGCAATTATGGACTTAAGTACAGGTCCAAATCTATTGGAGTTTAGGGAAAAGATAATGGACTCTGTAGATGTGCCTATAGGTACAGTTCCAATTTATGAAGCAGGGGTAATCACATTAAACAAAGGCAATGAAATCATCGAGATGGATGAGGATGACATATGGGAATCAATCATTCATCAGGCAAAAGATGGTGTTGACTTCATGACTCTCCACTGCGGTATAAATCAGGATTTGGTTGATAAGCTCCAAAAAGCCAAAAGGATGATGGGTATTGTAAGCAGAGGCGGAACTTTCCTTGCTTCATGGATTTTGCATAACGAAGAGGAAAACCCATTATATGCAAATTATGATTATCTTTTGGAAATCGCTTTGGAATATGACATCACCCTTTCCTTAGGTGATGGATTGCGTCCAGGATGTTTATCTGATGCAACAGACACTTCCCAGATTCAGGAATTGGTAACCTTGGGAACTCTTGTAAAAAGAGCTCAGGAAGCTGGAGTTCAAACTATGGTTGAAGGTCCAGGGCATGTTCCATTAAATCAAATCAGATCAAATATGGAAATTCAAAAGACATTATGTCATGGAGCTCCATTTTATGTTTTAGGTCCAATCGTTACAGATTTGGCACCTGGTTATGATCATATCACTTCCGCTATTGGAGGAGCTATTGCAGCTTCAAGTGGTGCTGATTTCCTATGCTATGTAACACCTGCAGAACATTTGTCACTGCCTTCCCTCGAAGATGTTAAGGAAGGAGTTATTGCAAGCAAGATTGCTGCACAAGCTGCAGATGTTGCCTTAGGATTGGAAACTGCATGGGAAAAGGAAGTGGAAATGGCAACTGCGAGGAAAAACTTTGACTGGGAAGCTCAATTCAACCTTGCTTTTGACAATGTAAAGCCAAGGCATTATAGAAACAAATGTGAACTTGATGATGATGAAATGTGTGCTATGTGTGGAGAATATTGTGCAGTTAAAATAGCTAAAGGAGACTTTTAAGCACTTAATTAGGAGCTAGAAAATGAAATATCAAGAACTTGTTAATGTTTACGAAGCATTAGGGGCCACTACAAAAAGATTGGAAAAGACAGAAATTTTAGCGGATTTCTTCAAAAGAGTTGAAGAGGAAGACTTGGAGAAAATCACTTTAATGGCTTTAGGAAGCGTTTTCCCATCTTGGAGTGAAGAGGAACAGGGAATAGGTGACAAGCTTGTTATGAAAGCTGTTGGAGATGCAGTAGGCGTTTCTGTAGATGTAGTTGAAGATGCCATCCGTGATGAAGGAGACATTGGAGCAGCTGCAGAAAAGCTATATGCAAAAAAGACCCAAATGACATTTTTCTCACAGCCATTGACAGTGGCTTTTGTTTACAGCCAATTAAGGAAATTGGCAACAATATCAGGAAGTAGATCAACTGCACGTAAGATTTCAAACATTCTTGAGCTTTTATCATCAGCTTCTGGAAAAGAAGCTAAATACATCTGCAGAACCATCCTTGAAGAGCTTAGAATTGGTGTGGGAGAAGGAATCATTCGTGATGCGATATCCCAGGCATTTGGTGTTGACAAGGCAGTTGCTGAAAGGGCTCATATGCTGACAAATGACTTAGGCCTTGTTGCTAAAGTAGCAATGGAAGAAGGAGAGGAAGGTCTTAAGAAGCTTACCTTGATTCCTGGAAGACCTGTAAAGCCAATGCTTGCACAATTATCTGAAGGTATTGACATAAGCATTGAAGAGATGGGATGTGCACTTTGTGAGACAAAGTATGACGGTTTCCGTACCCAATTCCATAAGAATGGTGATGAGATTACATTGTTCACCAGACGTCTTGAAAACGTAACCCATGCGTTCCCAGATGCAGTGGACTTTATACGAAGAGGTTTCCCAGATGAGGACTTCATTGCCGAAGGGGAGATTGTAGGATTTAAGGATGACAAGCCTCTTCCATTCCAGACAGTATTGCAAAGGGTTAGAAGGAAATATGACATTCAGGCAACAATGAAAAATGTGCCTATAAAGATATTCCTATACGATTTGCTCTACTTTAAGGAACCTGTAGTTGATGAACCTATCATTAAGCGTAGGGAAATCTTGGAAAATGCTGTAGATACCTCAATTGATGAATTGAACCTCAGTGATATTGTAAAAGTAGGTCCTGAAAACATTGATGATGCTGTAGAACTATTCAATAAATCTATAGCTGGTGGACATGAAGGAATAATGATTAAAAACTGTGCTGAACCATATATTCCTGGAATCCGTGGAAAGAAAATGTTAAAGTTCAAGGCAGAACCTGAAACATTGGATGCGGTTATCGTTGGAGGAACAAAGGGAATAGGTAAAAGAGGAGAGTTTATAGGATCTTATGAGATTGCTCTTCGTGATGAATATGGCGAATTGCTAACCATAACCAAGATTGGAAGTGGACTTTCAGATGATGATTTGGCAAATCTAACAAGACAAATGAAAGAAATTATAATTTCAGAGAAAGGAACTCACATTACTGTTCAGCCAAAAATCGTTTTGGAAATCAAATATAGTGAGATTGTAAAAAGTCCAGAATATCCGGCAGGATACTCTTTGCGTTTCCCAATTGTAAAAGGCATAAGGACAGATAAGGGCGTAGAGGACATCGATACAATTGAAAGATTAGAATCTATGTATTATGGTGAATAATCTTAATTTTCTATTCTTTTATTTTACTTTTTTTATCATTTTTTATTCTTTTTTAACTATTTTTTTATTTTTAATTTTTTCATAGATTTTCATTATTGATATCATTTTAAATAATTATAACACTTTTAAAACAATATTATAATTAAAATACAATCTATTTTTCAATTTTAAGCAATATTTATAAGTTATTTACTAAATAAATCATTTTAATTATTTATTTGATTGGTGATTTTATGGAATTAAATGACAAGATAATTTTTAAGGTTGCATTGATTACATCACTTGTAGGAATTATAGGGATGCTGGTTTTTGCATCTTACATTGAACCAAAGGAAATTCAAATAAAGGACATTACAAGAAACAATATTGGAGAAACTGTAGCTGTTACAGGAGTGGTTGAATCAATAAAAGAATCTTCAAGTGGCAGTTCATGTTTCATTGAGCTGAATGATGGAACAGGCAAGATAAACCTGATCATATTCGAATCGACTTTAGTTGAACTTCAAGATGCAGGAAATGATTTGGAGAGTTTTGAAAATCAAAAAGTGAAGGTGATTGGAAGCATAACTGAATACAAGTCTTCTATGGAACTGATTTTATCCAATTCAAATTCGATTAAATTGGTTTCTTGAGTTCATTTTTAATAAAATATTTAAACTTTATAAACAAAAATATATTTAGATTTAAGGTAATTCTAATTACCTGTATTAATTTATTTCATTATTAATTTTATAAAGGTCATAAAATGGTAGAAAAAAGATTATTTGGTACATTTGGAGTTAGAAGAACTGCAAATGATGTATTGACTCCAGAATTTGCAGCACGTCTTGCGGCAAGCTATGGATCAATTGTTCAAGGTACTGTAGCTATTGGAGGAGATACAAGAACAAGCACTCCAATGCTTAAGCATGCAATCACTGCAGGGTTGCTTTCATCTGGCTGTGATGTTGTGGATTTGGGAATTCTTCCAACTCCAGCTATTCAATATGCTGTAAGAAATTATTATGATGGAGGAATCATTGTAACTGCTTCTCACAACCCTCCAAAATACAATGGTTTGAAGTTTGTTGATGAGTTTGGTATAGGAACTCCTGATGATATGGAGATTGAGGTTGAAAAATTATACTTTGACTCAGAACCTAACAGAGCTTCTTGGGATAAGATTGGAGAATGCTTTACCAATGACACTATAATCAAGGAGTATATTGCAGAAACCATTAAAAGAGTTGATGCAGAAGCAATCAGAAACAGAAAACTTAAGGTTGTAGTTGATTGCGGTTCAGGAGCAGGTTCCTACACAGCACCTTATATCCTTAAGGAATTAGGCTGTGAAGTGACAACCATCAACTGTCAGGCAGATGGATTTTTCCCAGGAAGAGACCCAGAACCAATTGAACCGAATCTTCAGGACTTGATTGCAACCGTTAAGAATTTAGGTGCAGACATTGGTCTTGCTCATGATGGTGATGCAGACAGGACAATCTGCATTGATGAGAAAGGAAACTTCATTTTAGGCGACAAGACCTTTGCCCTTGTTGAAAAGCATATGCTAAAGGAAAATGGTGGAGGAATTATTGTAACTACTGTAGCTACTTCCCAAGCTATTTATGACATTGCAGAGGAGTATGGTGGTGAAGTGATAGCCACTGCTGTTGGGGATTTGCTTGTTGCAAGAAAGCTTAAGGATACTGATGGATTATTCGGTGGAGAGGAAAACGGAGGACTTATTTTCCCAGACTTTATCTATGGAAGAGATGCAGCTATGACTGTAGCTAAGATACTCGAAATCTTAGTAAAAGAAGACAAACCATTATCCGAGCTTGTAGCAGAGCTTCCAGTTTATTATCAGGAAAAATTGAAAGTGGAATGTGCTGATGATCTAAAACAGGAAGTCATGTCAAAGATTGCAGATGAAATCAAGGAAACTACTGATTTCGAGCTCGATACAACAGATGGAGTTAAAATCCTAAAGGATGATGGTTGGGTAATTATCAGGCCTTCAGGTACTGAACCTATCTTTAGATGTTTCGCTGAATCTGACTCTCAAGAGAAAGCTAATGAAATGGCAAGCTGGGGAATCAGTTTAGTTGAAAAGTATAAAAGTTAATTAAAATCTTTTAAGAATTAGGGATCAATTTTAATTATCTCTAAATTTTTACTATTTTTGAGAACATGATTCCAGATAACAACAAATCAAAATTGATACTTATTTTAGTGATTATATTAGCGATAGCTATTGTTTTCTTTGGATATGCAATATCTGTTAATAATTCAAGCAATTCTAATGAGGGTGTTATTGCTAATGTTGATAATGCTATCAATATTAATCAATCCTATCCTGATGGACCTACAGCTGAAGCTAAAATAGATTCATCTAATGTAAATTCCAAACTCCTTGGCAGTAGTGATTTAGGAACCGTAGAATTGTTAGGTCCTTTTGGAAATGCGAATTCAGACATTAAAATAGCCTATTCAATAGGTATGCACCCATTGGAAAGCAAGGCTCATAAGGCTTTATTTGATACTGTGAATTCTAAAAGCAGTTCTTTAAATTATTGTTATTATATCTACAAAATCAATGTAACAAATTATGATACTGATGATGAAGGAAGAATGGATGGTCAGCTTCTTGCTCAGAAGTTTGTAGCCCCTCATATAATCAGCAATGATTATGATCTTTTTGTGGATGTTCACAGCAATAAGGGGATGATTTCAGGAACTTATGAGGAAACCAATTTTGTCTTTGCAGTAGGTCAAGATGAAAAGTCCGAAGCGTTTGTAAATAAGATCTTGGATAAGATGCCAGAATTGGTTTACTATTTCCCAAGTGCACAGTCAAGCCCTCCTTATATTACATTGCCTACAGAGCAAGCGGGAATACCAACTGTAAACTATGAAACATATTGTTATGAACCGATTAATACAACTTATGACTTGATGGATAAGTTTGTAGATGTAGTTGATAATTTAGAATTTTAATATGATTTTCAAGTGTGATGTTAAATATGATTAAGAAAAATTATCCAGAAGAGCCTACAGATGAAGCAAAAGTGGATTCTTCACTATACGATGCAGAATTGATTGGAGAAAATGATTTGGGAACTGTTCATCTTCATGGACCTTTTGGAAACACAGACTCTGAGATTAAAATAGCTTACCTAATTGGTATGCATCCAATGGAAAGCAAAGCTCACAGAGGATTGTTTGATACAATAATTGAATGGGATAAAAAAGGCATTTTAAACTATTCCTATTATATTTACAATATAAATGTAGTTGGAGAATTAGATGCAGAAACAGAAGGTAGAATGGATGGTCAGTTGCTAGCTCAAGAGTTTGCAGCTACACATATAATAGATAACAAGTATGATTTCTTTGCAGATATTCATAGCAATAAAGGTTTAAAGGGACCTGGAACCTATGAAAAAACCAATTTCATTTTTGCTCCAGGATTTGATGATGAGTCAACTAATTTCCTCAATACAATATTGGATGAAATCGAGGAACTTGGTTATTATGCTCCTGAATATAGGACAAGTCCTCCTTATATTACAATTCCAGTTGTGGAAAGTGGAATTCCAACAATTGTTTATGAAACTTTTTCATATGAGCCAATGGAAAGAACATATGATTTAAGTGAAAAATTAGTTAAGGCAATTGATAATTTGAAGTTCTGATTTTTACATAAAATTTTCTTTTCATTATTTTAATTTTAGCTATTATTAAAAT